>JAWKYB010000037.1 GCA_041396705.1 Alphaproteobacteria bacterium | reverse complement strand
CCCGAAGGGCCGCTACCGGGTGCCCAAGTTCGGCCTCGAGGTCTACGGCGGCCTGCTCATGGCGTGGGTCGACACCCTCGCCGAGAACGGCGCGGCGATGTTCTACGCCGACGACACCGACGGCTCGAGCTACCTCGGCACCGAGGTCGACCTCGGCCTGCGCACCAGCTTCAACAAGCACATGCGGTTCGCGCTCGAGACCGGCTACCTGCGGTTCGGCAAGGCCCTTAAGAGCCAGCTGACCAACGCCGACGGCTCGTTCACGCTGCAGTCGAGCATCGCGTTCGTGTGGTGACCGGCGGGGCGCCCGCGCCCACGCCCGCGCCGGATCCCCGGCGCGACGGTCGCCACGCCCTCGTGGTCTGGGCCCTGGTCGCCGGCGCGGTCACCGGGCTGGTCCGGATCGACGTCTGGATCCCCGGCGTCGGCCACCTCGGCTCCGCGCTCATCGCGGTGACGTTCCTCTACGCGCCGATCATCGCCGGTCGCCTGCGCGGCGAGGAGCTCGAGGACTACGGCTTCGTCACCCAGCCGGTCGGCCGCGGGCTGCGGCAGGCGGGGGTGGCGATGCTCGTCATCTTCCCGCTGTTCGCGTTCGCGTACTTCGCGTTCTACGAGGTGGCGTGCCACAGCGACCTCCTGCGTCACCTGGTGCCGCGCGGCATGTGCAGCCGCTACGGCAGCGTCGCCGGTCTGCACTGGCCGCGCCTGGGCGCCGACTTCTGGACCTTCGTCGCCGTGCAGCTGGTGGTGGTGGCGCTCACCGAGGAGCTGTTCTTCCGCGGGTTCCTGCTGCGCCTGCTCGAGCGCCGGTTCCCGCCGCGGTGGCGGCCCGGCGGCGGTGGCGTCGGGCTGGCGCTGGTGCTGTCGTCGCTCGCCTTCGCGCTGGTGCACCTGCCCAAGGACGGTGATCCGCGGGCGCTGGCGACCTTCTTCCCCGGGCTCCTGTTCGGCTGGATGCGGTCGGCCACCGGCTCGATCCTGGCCTCGACCCTGACCCACGCCGGCTCGAACATCCTGGTCCGGCTCCTCGATCTCGCGGTCCTGCGCTAGACCCACGCCATGCGCGCCGCGTTCTTCGATCTGGACGACACCATCCTGCGCGCCGACACCGGCACGAGCTGGATGAAGTTCCGCTATCGCCGCGGCGAGATCGGGCGGCGCGAGCTGGCGCGGACGGCGTACTGGAGCGTCCTGTACAAGCTCGCGGTGCTCGACATCGAGACCCTGGCCAGCCGGCTGGTGGCCGACATCGCCGGGCAGCCCGAGGCCGACATGCTCGCGGCGTGCGCGGCCTGGCACCCCGAGGTGCTCGCGCTCATCACGCCGGCGGCGCGCACGACGATCGCGGCGCACCAGGCCGCCGGCGACGTGGTCGCGCTGCTCACCGGCGCCACCCAGTACGCCGCCGAGCCGGTGGCCGCGCACCTCGGCGTGCCGCACGTGCTGTCGACCCGGCTCGAGGTCGCCGGCGGCCGCTTCACCGGCAAGCTGGCGGCGCGCGGGTTCGGCGCCCACAAGGTCGCGCTCGCCGAGCGCTTCGCCGTCGAGCACGGCGTCGATCTCGCGCGGTCGACCTTCTACTCGGACAGCTACCACGACCGACCGATGCTCGAGCGGGTCGGTCACCCGGTGGCGGTCAACGCCGACCTGCGCCTCGGCGCCCTGGCGTGGCGGCGCGGCTGGCCGCGCCAGCGCTGGGCGTAGCGCGCGCTGCTACGGCACCGGCGACAGCAGCCAGGTGTCGCCGAGGTAGGCGCCGTCGACGCCGTAGCCGTCGAAGATCACGAACTCGTGGCGCGCCTCGTCGTATGCGGTCGCCGCCGACTTGCGCGCGAGCCCGATGGCCGGCAGCGCGTCGGCGGTCCAGGTCGTGCCGTTCCACGTCCACAGCTGCGCGGTGGTGTTGGTGCCGAGCAGGACCACGCGCTGGGAGTCGGGATCGCGCGCGAGGGTCCACTTGTCGCCTCCGCCCAGCGGGCCGTTGCCGCCCTGGGTCCACGCCGAACCGTTCCAGCTCCAGGTGTCGCTGCCGTTGTCGCTGCCGAACAGGACGATGGTGCCGCGCAGGTCGTCGAAGGCCATCTGGTGG
>JAWKYB010000036.1 GCA_041396705.1 Alphaproteobacteria bacterium | reverse complement strand
GGCGCCGAAACGGTTGACCGGGCGCATCCGCCGCCCGATCTATGCGGGAAGTCCCGCAACTGGCACGAGGATCGCACGATGCTGTCCCGTCGCTCGGCCCTGACCGGCCTCACCGCCCTGCCTCTGGTCGCCGCCCTGCCGCGACCGTCCTTCGCCACGCCCGAGCTGAAGATTCGCGACATCTATGTCGGCGGCGGCGAGTTCTCGCCCGAGGCGCAGAGCCTGGTCGGCGAGGAAGTCATCATCCCCGGCTTCATGGCGCCGCCGCTGAAACCGGATGCCGCGTTCTTCGTGCTGACCCGGCGCCCGATGGCGGTGTGCCCGTTCTGCGACAACGAGGCCGACTGGCCGCGCGACATCGTGCTGGTCAAGCTCGACGGCGCGATCGAATGGCTGCCGTTCAACGTCGCGATCGCGGCGCGCGGGGTGCTGGAGCTCGGCACCGAGATCGATGAGGACACCGGATTCGTCAGCCGCGTCCGCCTGGTCGAGGCCGAGGTCGCGGTGGTCTAGCCAGCCTGCGCCGGCCCGATCGGCGCAGTCATCCAGCCGTCATCGAACTGCCATCGCATGGCAATGGGCCGGTGTTAGGCCTGCATCTCCCTCCCACACAACAAGGCGAGAGAGACTCCGATGCGCATGCGTTTCGCACTGACCGCCGGCGCGGCTTCCGGCGCGCTGCTGGCGATGGCCGGCACCGGGCTGGCCCAGACCCTGCCGGTGAGCGACCCCTATTTCCAGCAGGGCCGCGACATGCTGCTGGCCACCCTGGCGCAGCAGCCGAACACCAACCGGGCACGCAACGTGATCCTGTTCGTCGGCGACGGCTTCGGCGTGTCGACCCTGACCGCGACCCGCATCTTCGAGGGCCAGTCGCAGGGCCTGGACGGCGAATCCTACGAGCTGCCAACCGACCTGTTCCCCTATGCGGCGCTGTCGCGCACCTACTCGCATGACGGCCAGGTCTCCGACAGCGCGCCGACCGCGACCGCGATGATGACCGGAGTCAAGGCGCGCAACGACGTGATCGGCGTGACCGCCGACGTCGATGTCGGCGACTGCGCCGCCGCGCTGGCCCACTCGGTGCCGACCCTGCTGGAACTGGCGGAAATCGGCGGGCGGTCGACCGGCGTGGTCTCCACCGCGCGCATCACCCACGCGACGCCGGCCGCCACCTATGCTCACACGCCGGTGCGCGACTGGGAAGCCGACAGCGACATGCCGCCCGAGGCGATCGCGGCCGGTTGCATCGACATCGCCAGCCAGCTGGTCGGCCTGCCCTATGGCGACGGCATCGACGTGGCGCTGGGCGGCGGCCGCGCGATGTTCATCGCCGCCGAGACCGCCGACCCCGAGGACGAGGGCAAGACCGGCGACCGCACCGACGGCCGCGACCTGACCGCCGAATGGGTCGACGCCGGCGGCGCCTATGTCTGGAACATGGCGCAGTTCGCGGCGCTGGACCCGCATGGCAGCGAGCGCGTGCTCGGCCTGTTCAACCGCTCGCACATGACCTATGAGGCCGACCGCGCCACCGACGTCGGCGGCGAGCCTTCGATCGCCGAGATGACCGCCTTCGCCATCGAGAAGCTGAGCCGGAATCCGGATGGCTTCTTCCTGATGGTCGAGGGCGGGCGCGTCGACCACGCCAGCCACGAGGGCAACGCCTATCGCACGCTGACCGACGCGGTGGCGTTCGAGGACGCGATCCGCACGGCGGTCGGCATGGTCGACCTGGACGAGACGCTGATCGTGGTGACGGCGGATCACAGCCACACGCTGACGATCAACGGCTATCCGGAGCGCGGCAACCCGATCCTGGGCCTGGCGGCATTCCATGGCGAGTTGCTGCTCGGCGACGACGGCCTGCCTTACACCACGCTGAGCTTCGCCAACGGTCCCGGCGCGGTGCAGGGCGGGGCGCGCGCCGACCTGACCGGCGTCGACACCACCGACCCGGACTTCGTCCAGCAGGCCCTGGTGCCGATGTCGTCGGAGACCCACACCGGCGAGGACGTCTCGATCCATGCGATCGGGCCGTGGGCGCACCTGTTCCAGGGCGTGGTCGAGCAGAACTACATCTTCCACGTCATGGACTTCGCCAGCGGCATCAGCGGTCGTGCACTGAGCAACTGATCCGGCGGGCCGGTCGAGGCGTCTGCGCCGCGGCCGGCCGCCGCACGCCTGAGGCGCCGGGCCGGTTCGCGCTGGCGCCCGGAACGTGGTAGAGGGCAATCGGTTGCCGCCGCCGA
>JAWKYB010000035.1 GCA_041396705.1 Alphaproteobacteria bacterium | reverse complement strand
GCGGATCGATGTCCGAGGCATAGAGCGACAGCTCGGTCAGCTCGACGGTCACGTCCTCGCCGGAATGCACCGTGCCGGTGAACTCCGCGGCGACCAGGGGGCCGCTTTCGGTCGCGGCCAGCACCGTCATGTCGCCCTCTGCGGTCCAGCCGTCCGCCGTGCCGGCCAGCGTGAGCGTCAGCGACCGGGTCGGCCGGCCCTCGACGGCCAGATCGATCCGTCCGGCGAAGTCGCGGGCCAGGATCGGTTCCCATTGCGGGTCGGACTCGGCCAGGCCGGCGAGCGCGGCCGGGTCGAGCGCGCCGATGCGCAGCTCGACCGGATCGTCGCTGGCCAGGGTCGCCCTGCCTTCGGCGAGCGTGACCGTCACATCGCCGACCGAGGCGATGTCCTGGCCCAGCCCGGGCACGGTTGCCTCGCCGAGCAGCCACTGCAGGGTCAGCTTGCCCTCCGCCTCGGCCATTGCCGCCGCCGGGTCCGCCGCCAGCGCGGCGATCGGCGGCACGGTCACGGTGCCCGTCGCCGACGCGGTCAGGCTGCCGCCGCCGGTCCAGTCGGTGCGCAGCGGCCATAGCAGGGTGTCGCCGGCGCTGGCGAGGTCCACGGCCACGGTCGCCGAGCCGCCGGCGAACAGGTCGGGCGTGTCGATCTCGACCGAGAGGGCGTTCTCGCCGGTCGTGTCCGCCGCGGCCACCCTGGCCGCCAGGGCGGTTCCGTCGAACGAGGCCGCGACGGCGACGTCGTGCAGGGTCATGTCGCCATCCGCGGTCGACAGTGCCGGCGGCAACAGCGCGCCGGGGATGCGCAGGCTGGCGAAGGCCAGGTCGGCAGTCCCCGTGGGCAGGCCTTCGCCCGGCCATGCGACGGCGACGGTGCCGGTGCCGTCCTCGGCGTCGCCCCAAGGCGTGCGGGCGGTCAGGGCGCGCAGGGTCGCCTGGCCATCGATCGCACCGGTCGGGCCGACGGTCGCTGTCACGTCGGCGTCCAGCACGGCCGTCTCATTGTCGGCCTTGAGCGCGAGATCGATCGCGAAGCCGCCGTCGCTCTCGCTGTCGATGGTGCCGCTGGCGTGCGCGGTGAGGCTGCCGTCGGGCGTGTCCAGCACGACCGTGGCGTCGTCGAGGACCAGCCGGTCGAAGGGCGCCGCCGCTGCGCCGCCGGACGGCGTCGTCGCCGGGCCGGTCTCATCGCCCGGCGCGCCGGCGCCGCCGAGCAGGGCGTCGAGCGAACCCAGCGAGACCGCACCGTTCTCGTCGACCGACAGATGGATCGTCGGGCGCGTCAGCCGGATGGTCAGGTCTTCGGGCGACAGGCCGATCAGGTCGAACAGGTCGTATTCCAGCTCGACCGCGTCGGCGACCAGCTCGTCGGCGTCGCCGATGCGGATATCGACCATGCGGCTGCTCGACAGGCCGATATGTTCGATGTCCAGCCGCGGGTTCGGCAGCGCGGCGTCGGTCAGCGCCTGGCGCACGATGTCGCCGGCATAGCGGTCGAGCACGAACACCGCGCCGCCGACCAGCACCAGCAGCAGGCCGCCGATGCCGCCGAGAATCCAAAGCCACCAGCGGCGCTTCTTGCGCCCTGCGGTCATGCCTTGCCGCGCTGTCGCCGTCTCTTCGTCCACGGCCCCAGCCTATCGCGCATTTCATCGAACCGCCATGCCCAGCGGGGTGGGGTCGCGATGCGCGCTGCGAAACCGCCGACGCGGGTCGCCGGCGCCGAACGGTCAGAACACGCCGACCGCCCACAGGACCAGCAGCAGGATCACGATGCCGATCACCGCGCCAACCCACATGTAGGGGTTGGTCATGCTGACCTTTTCCTCGGTGCGCGCCTCCTCCATCTTGGCATGCAGGTGGCTGGCGACCGTGTTGCTTTCATCCTCCTCGGCGTCCGGCGCCGACGGCGGCGCGGCAGGATGTGCCGGCGCGGCCGGCGTGGCTGCGACCGCCGGCGCCGGCGGCACCGCCGGTTCGGCTGGCGCGGCGGGCACCGCGGGTTCGGCAGGCACCGGGGGCACGGGCGGCACCGGGGGCACGGGCGGCACCGGGGGCACGGCGGGCTCGGCCGGGACGGCGGCTGCGGCGGGCTCCGCCGCGGTCGCGGCGCCGCCGGCGACAATCTCGGCGAACTTGCCGAAGAACTGCTCGGCCATCTTGCGCGCGGTGCTGTCGATCAGCCGGCCGCCCAGCTGGGCGATCTTGCCGCCGACGGAGGCGTTGACCTCATAGGTCAGCACGGTTTCGTCGCCGTCCTCGGCCAGGTGGACCTTGGCGCCGCCCTTGGCGAAGCCGGCCGCGCCGCCCTTGCCCTCGCCGCTGATGGTATAGCTTTCCGGCGGGTTGAGGTCGGAGAGCGTGACGGCGCCGCCGAAGCGTGCCTTCACCGGGCCAAGCTTGGCGGTCACCTTGGCCGAGAAGCTGGTGTCG
>JAWKYB010000034.1 GCA_041396705.1 Alphaproteobacteria bacterium | reverse complement strand
AAGGTCGGTGCCGGCAGCGTCTCGCCGGCGGAGACGCACTTGCGCAGGCTGGCGATGGGATCGCAGCTGCCGGCCTCGTAGAAGCGGTCGAGCATGGCGCGATAGGCGGTCGGCGCGGTGAAGCAGACCGTCGCCCTGAAGCGCGCGATGGCGGCGATCAGCTCGGCCGGGGGCAGGCGCGGCAGCAGCACGGTCGCCGCGAACGCGCGCATCGGGAACAGCAGCAGCCCGCCCAGGCCGAAGGTGAAGGCCAGCGGCGGCGAGCCGATGAAGACGTCGTCCGCGGTCGGGCGCAGCACATAGCGCGGGAAGCAGTCGCAGATCGCCAGCACGTCGCGGTGGAAGTGCATGGTGCCCTTCGGCTTGCCGGTGGTGCCGGAGGTGAAGGCGATCAGGCAGACGTCGTCGTCGGCGGTGTCGGCGGCCGGGAAGGGGGCGCCGTGCCGCGCCATCAGCGGCTCGACCGCGTCGTCGGCGGCCGGGTCGCCGAAGCTGCGGCGGACCAGCGGGCGCGCCGCGTGGTCGGCAATCGCGTAAACTTCGTCGCCCAACGCCTTCTCGTAGAGGCAGAAATCGATTTCGGCCTTGTCGACGATCACGGCCAGCTCGCGGGCGCGCAACAGCGGCATGGTGGCGACCGCGATGGCGCCGGCCTTGACCACCGCCAGCCAGGCAGCGGCCATCATCGGGCCGTTGCCGCCGCGCAGCAGCACGCGGTTGCCCGACACCACGCCCATGTCGGCGACCAGCACATGCGCCAGCCGGTCGACCCGGTCGGCCAGCTCGGCATAGCTCCAGGCGCCGTCGGCGAAGTGGATCGCCGGCCGGGCGCCATGGCCGGCGGCGAGCGCGTCGTCGATCAGCGTCGCGGCGCAGTTCAGCCGCTCCGGATAGGCGAGATCGTTCAGGCCGTGCGCATCGATCACCGGCCACAGGTGCGGCGGCGGCAGGTTGTCGCGCGCGAAGCTGTCGACGTGGCCGCTAGGATGCATGTGCATGGCCCGTTCCGCCCTCCGGTGCGGCGGCGAAGGCGGCCCGGGTCTGCGCGCCGACGATCTGGCGCTGGACCTCCGAGGCGCCCTCGTAGATGCGCAGCGCCCTGACCTCGCGATACAGCCGCTCGACGACCGAGCCTAGCACGACGCCGCTGCCGCCGTGCATCTGCACCGCGGCGTCGACCACGCGCTGCGCCGCCTCGGTGGCAAAGAGCTTGGCCATCGAGGCCTCGCGGGTGTTGCGGCCGTCGACGGTGTCGGCGCGCCAGGCGGCGCGGTAGACCAGCAGCGCGGCCGCGTCGATGTCCAGCGCCATGTCGGCCAGCGCGGCCTGGGTCACCGGCATGTCGGCCAGGGTGGTGCCGAACATCGGCCGGCGCTCGCTCCAGGCCAGCGCCTCGTCGAGCGCGCGGCGGGCGAAACCCAGCGCCGCGGCGCCGACCGACGGGCGGAACCGGTCGAGCACGGTCATCACCGCCTTGAATCCGCCGCCGCGCGGCCCGACCAGCGCGTCGGCGGGCAGCCGGCAGCCGTCGAACGCCAGCCGGCCGAGCGGGTGCGGGGCGATCGCCTGCTGGCGCTCCGCCACGGTCAGGCCGGGCGCATCGGCCGGCGCCACGAACAGGCTGAGCCCGCGGGTGCCCGGCCCGTCGCTGCGGGCCAGCACGAGATAGTGGTCGGCGATGCCGGCGTTGGAGATCAGCGTCTTCTCGCCGTCCAGCACCCAGCCGCCGGCGTCCTCGACCGCGGCGGTCGCCACCGCGGCCACGTCCGAGCCCGACTGCGGCTCGGTCATCGCCAGCGCGGCGATCGCACGCCCCTCGCGCACCGGCGGCAGGATGCGCGCGCGCTGCGCCGGGCTGCCGAAGGCGGCCAGCGCCGCGGTGCCCAGCCCCTGCATCACCAGGGCGAAGTCGGCGAGGCCGTGATGGCGCGCCAGGGTCTCGCGGGCGAGACAGAGGGCGCGGACGTCGAGCGGCTTGCCGTCGTCAGGGACCGGGATGCCGAGCCAGCCGGCCTCGCCCAGCGCGGCGACGAGGGCGCGGCAGTCGGCGTCGACCGTCGCCTCGCCATGGCCGAACCGCGCCAGCCTGGCCGCGCACCAGCTCTCCAGCCTGTCGGCCAGCGCCCGGTGGGCGTCGGTCAGGAACGGCCAGTCGAGAAAGCTGCGGTCGGCCATCAATCGCCCTCGAACGCCGGCGGGCGCTTGGCGACGAAGGCGTCGTAGGCGCGGCGGAAGTCGTTGGTCTGCATGCAGATCGCCTGGGCCTGTGCCTCCGCCTCGATGGCGGATTCCAGCCCCATGTCCCATTCGCGGTGCAGCATCCGCTTGGTGATGCCGTGGGCGAAGGTCGGCCCCTCGGCCAGCCGGCGCGCGGTGTCCTCGGCCGCCGCGTCCAGCCCGGCGGGTTCGACCAGCCGGTTGAAGAAGCCCCAGCGCTCCGCCTCGT
>JAWKYB010000033.1 GCA_041396705.1 Alphaproteobacteria bacterium | reverse complement strand
CTGCGCTCGACACCGGCGTGATCGACGCGGCGGAGTGGGTCGGGCCCTGGAACGACCTCGCCTTCGGCCTGCAGCGCATCGCCAAGTACTACTACCAGCCCTCGTTCCACGAGGCCGGGCCGTCGCTGGAATTCTCGGTCAACCAGGCGTCCTACGACGCGCTGCCTGACGACCTGAAGGACCTGGTCGCCGCGGTCGCCCGCGCCAGCACGGCCACCGCCATCGCCGACTTCCAGTTCAACAACATCGTCTCGCTGAAGCCGCTGGTCGAGGAAAACCAGGTCGAGCTCAGGATGTGGCCGGAAGTCGTGATCGACGCCATGCGCACGACCTCGGAAGCGGTGATCGCCGACGTCGCCGCCACCGACGCCATGTCGACCAAGGTCAACCACGCCTACCAGGCCTATCGCGCCCAGGCGATCGAGTGGAGCCGCTGGTCCGACCAGGCGATGCTGCAGATCCGCAACGTCTGAGCCCGGCCCGTCAGGGGCCGGAAAGCCCGGGTGGAGCGGGAGGAACGCGTCGCGCGGCCGCCATGGCCGATGCCGACGCCCGCAGCCCGCCCCACCCGGGATCCCCGCTGCCGTTCCGCCCCCCTCAGAACGGCAGCGAGAACCGTGCGGTCAGCGAATAGCTCTTCTGGTCGCCGGTCAGGCCGCCGACGCCGGCATTGATCCCGACCGTCGCGCCGCTGTCGAAGGTCGCATCCAGCCCGGCATTGGCGCCGAGACCGAACCGGTCGCTTTCGGTCACCGTATCGGTCGCGGCGGTCAGTGCGTCGAAGCGGCCGACATTGGCGAAGCCCGACAGGCCGAAATGCGGGGCATAGACCACGCTGCCGTCGGCGCCGAAGTCGCCGGTGAAGCTGGTGCCGACGTTCAAAGCCGCATTCAGCGACAGCTGGGTCGAACGCGCGCCGCCGATGCGGGTGCCGTCGGATGCGGTGAAGGCATCGCGGTCGACGTCGACGATGCCGGCACCGATGCTGGGCGATATCTGCCAGTCCGCCAGCGGCATCACGCCGGACAGCTTGAGCTGCGCGCCGAGCGAGCGGGCCTCGGTCGAGCCGGTCGCACCGGCCCCGTTCTGGTCGAAGCGGGCGTCGATCGCCAGCAGCGAATAGGACACCATCGCGTCGAGAAAGACCTGCTCGTCGAGCCGGGTCTGGGCAAAGGCGCCGAGCGACCAGGTGTCGACCGCGGTGGCGCCGGTGGCGCCGGAGCGGTCGGTGCGCCCGAATCGCAGGGCACCGCCCAAATTGATGTCCTCGGCAACGAGGTAGCTGGCGCCGCCGGCCAGCACGACGGTCTCGCCGTCCTGGCCGAAGCCGCTGCGGTCGTCGCGATGCAGAGTGATGCCGCCGCTGATCCAGGCATTCAGGCGCGAGTCGGCCAGCCCGTCCGGCAGCGGCGTCCCGGTTGCCTGCGCGACGCGGCGGGCGGCGCAGGTTGAAGCTGCCGGTCAGGCGGCCGCCTGCACGGTCGTGCCGAAGCCGGGCAGGCCGGCATCGGTCGCCGGCCCGTCGGCGGCCGCGATCTGGATGCTGCCGTCATGATCGCCGAAGAGGCATTTCGGCGCCCGGACAGCGGCCGAAGGCTGCTTCCAGCTGGTCGTCCAACTGGTCAATCTGGGCCTGGATCTGCTCCACTGCGGTTTCGGCCTCTTTCAGCCGGGTCTGCGCGTCCGCCACGTCCGCGCTGGCGCGCCAGCGCGGCCTCGGCGTCCGCCGCAGCCTGCCGCACTGAGCCTCCGGCGGCAGATCTTCTTGGGCCGAAATGATCCTGCCATCGTTAGAGTTGAAGTCGGATGATGGCTGCGCTTCAATGATTCGAAGTTCAGCCGCCACCTCCCGAGCCTCGGTTTCGGCTGCAGTCAGGGCATCGATTGCCAGGGGCAACGCCTCTTCGGCGTTGCTGACGCGATCAATGGCAATCTCCTGCGCTGCTCGCGCGGCCCGAATGGCCTGTTCAAGGCGGCGTATCTCTTCGATGCACGGGTCGCCGCGGAAGCTTGGGGCGTGGATGCCGGTGCGGTTCAGCGGGCTTTCGAACGGGATCGCGAAGTCGGCGATCAGGTCGCCGCCGTTGGCGCCGCCCGGCACGATGCTCTGGATCACGTTCTGGATCTGGTCGGCCGCCTGCTGTGCGTTGTCCAGTCCGCCGGCGCCGCAGTTGAAGGTGATGGTGATGGTCTGTCCGCCCACCGCTGCGTTGCCGGATACCGTGATCGCGCCGACGACGGCGCCGCCGGAATCGCCGACCGCGATGGACTGCTGGAAGTCTACCGCCGCGCCGCCGCCGGAGTTGTCGTAGTTCACCGATCCGGCCGGCGTCGTGATCGTGACATTGGTGCCGGCGGGCACGTTGGCGCGGATGGTCAGCACCTCCCCCGGCTCCAGCGTGAACAGCGCGCCGCCGTCGATCTGCACGGTGAACGCGCCCGCACCGGGCGTGACCGTGTCGACCTTGCCCGCCAACGTGGTGCAGCCGCTCGACAGCGCCTTCGCCTCGCCCGACACGGCGAGGCCGCCCGCCAGAATGGCCGCGGCCAGGGCCAGCCGCCGGCATGCCGTCGCGCTCCGTCCCGTTTCCATGCAGTCCCCCACCTGTCCGCCGGCCGCCGGCCGGCAACGGGGCGCAGACTGGGCGCGGTCGGGCGGGGCGTCACCTACCCGTCCGGGTAGGACCGGGGCGCGGGTCAGCCCCGGCGAAGACCGAACAGGCTGACCGCCTGGGCGCGGGAGGTGGCGCCGAGCTTGCCGAAGATGTTCTTGAAGTGATAGCGCACGGTGTTCTCGGAGATCGCCAGGATGATGGCGATCTCGGCGTTGGTCTTGCCCTCGCCCGCCCAGCGCAGGCATTCCGCCTCGCGCGCGCTCAGCGGCCCGGCCTGCAACGCCGCGCCGGTCGCCTCGTCGGGAACCGTCGGCGCGGTCGCCTCCAGCTCGGCGAAGAAGTGGATCGCCCGCAGGTGCACCTGGTCGCGGGTGGCGTGGAACCGGTCCTCGGCGGCCTTGCCGCGCCCGGCCATGTAGACGGTGACGCCCTTCAGGTAGCCGACCGAGCTCATCGGCACGATCCAGGCGTGGCGCACGCCGAACAGCCACAGCAGGCGCTTCTGCCAGCGGGCCGAGGCATTGTGGGCATGCGCCTCCAGCAGCGCCACATAGTCATAGGGCCTGAGGCTGCGCCCGGCCTCGACCAGCGCCGGGCACAGCGCGGCCATGCCGGACGCGACATAGTCGCGGATCAGCCCGAAATCGTAGCTGGCGATCGCCCAGTTGCCGTCGCGCACCGGGTCGTCCAGCGTCTGCGGGTCGACGCAGAACGCATCGAAGGCCGCATAGCCCAACTCCCGGATGTCCTCCAGGAACGCCCGCACGAGCGAGGCCTGCTGGTCGACGCCGGGCGCACGCCCCAGCGGCAAGTTCATCGCGGTCGATCCGCCATCGGCGCTCACCGGGCTGGAGCCGCCCCGGGGGCCGGCCCGGCGCGGACAGACGGCCATTGCGGCCGCGGGTGAAGAGGACTCCGCCG
>JAWKYB010000032.1 GCA_041396705.1 Alphaproteobacteria bacterium | reverse complement strand
CCGCCGGCGGCGGTCTCGGCGAGGCCGTCCAGATAGGCGGGGGAGACCGGCAGGCTGACCAGGCAGACGGCGACGCCGTGCGCGGCCAGCTCGGCGACGACCGCCTCGTATGCGGCGGCGCTGCCGCTGTCGGCAAATCCGGCATAGGGGTGGTGCGTGGCGGCGCGGGCGCGGGCGTCGAAAGTCTGCCGGCGCGCCGGCAGGCCGGACAGGTCGCCCGGCGACAGCAGCGACCCGCGCGGCGTCTGCTCGATGCCCGATTGCAGGCTGCCCCCCGACGCGACGAAGGCCGCCCAATAGGCAACCAGCTGCGCCCGGTGGCGCGGGTCGGCCAGCAGCGGACCCGACGATGCCTGGGCGCCGTCCTCCGCGCCTTCGCGGACCAGCCGATAGGGCGCGAACATGTGCGGGTCGGCCTGCAGGATCACGCGCTGCGGCGTTCCGACGGCGAGCGCGGCGCGGACATCCGCCGCCATCTGCTCGACCGTCTGCGACGGATAGGCCAGGTTGAGCCATCCGTCAGGCGCGTCGAAGCCGCGGGCGACGTGGCTGTCGCCGAAGGCCAGCCCGGGCGCGACCGGCGCCTGCAACAGCCGCTGGTGCAAGGCCCAGCTGTCCTGCGGCTCGACCTGGGTACGCAGCAGCCATTCGGTCGCCAGCGCCATGACGGCCACCACCAGGCCCAGGCTCATCGCGAAGATGCCGATCAGCCGGCCGTAGCCGGGTGCCGAGGCGCGCGCGCCGGCGCCGGCCAGGCCGATGGCGTCAGAACTGGAAATAGATGAACTCATAGCTGCCCACTGCGTAGATGGCGCCCAGCGACACCGCCGTCGCCGCACCGACGCCGGCCGCCAGCCACGGCAGCCGCGCCGGCCGGATGGCGCCGTCCTCGATCGCGGCGACGATGCGGTTGGCGTTTGGCGCGCACCAGATCAGCGCATAGCCGAGCGCCAGCGCGGCATAGCGCTGCCAGGCGTCGCCAGCCAGCGCCAGCGAGAGCGGCGCGTCGGCCGCGCCCTGCCCGGCCATCGCGCCCAGGATGGCGAAGGCCTGGCCGAAGTCGGCCGCGCGGAAGAACACCCAGGCCACCGTGACCGCCAGGAAGGTCAGACAGCCCGCCGCCGGCGGGGCCATGCGCACCCGGCTGCCGGCCAGCGCCCGCCAGGCACGGTGCACCGCCAGGTACAGCCCGTGCAGCACGCCCCAGGCGACGAAGGTCCAGGCGGCGCCGTGCCACAGCCCGCCCAGCGCCATCACCAAGAACAGGTTCAGATAGCGCCGGCCCTGGCCGTGACGGTTGCCGCCCAGCGGGATGTAGAGATAGTCGCGCAGGAAGCGCGACAGCGTCATGTGCCAGCGCCGCCAGAATTCGGCGATGTTGGCCGCGCGATAGGGCGAATCGAAGTTGACCGGCAGGCGGATGCCGAACAGCCGGCCGAGTCCGAGCGCCATGTCGGAATAGCCGGAGAAGTCGAAGTAGATCTGCCCGGCATAGGCCAGCGCGGCGACCCAGGCCTCGGCCATGCTGACCGGCACGTCGAGGCCGACGGCGGCATAGATCGGGTCGGCAAGCGCGCCGAGCGGATCGGCCAGCAGCGTCTTCTTGGCCAGGCCGATGCCGAACAGCACCAGCCCGGCGAACACGTCCTGCGGCCGGAAGCGGGCGAAGCCGCGGCCGGCCAGTTCCGGCACGAACTCGGCATGGTGGACGATCGGGCCGGCGATCAGCTGCGGGAAGAAGACGATGAACAGCACATAGTCGCCGAAGCTGTGCGGCTGCGCCTTGCCGGCGTGGACGTCGGCCAGATAGGCGATCTGCTGGAAGGTGAAGAACGAGATCGCCAGCGGCAGCGCGATCGCCGGCAGGGTGGCCGGGCCGCCGCCGAGCAGGGCCACCGTCTCGGCCAGGAAACCGGCATATTTGAACACGGCGATGGCGGCCAGGTTGAAGCCGACCCCGGCCGCCAGCAGCAGGCCGGACCGGCTTCGCGCCAGCGCCCTCGCGAACAGGAAGTTGATCGCCAGCGAGGCGCCGAGCAGCAGCAGGTGCGGCGGATGGTGCCAGCCGTAGAAGGCCAGCGAGGCCAGGATCAGCCAAGCGACGGCGGCGGCCCGCCCGCCCAGCCGCACCGCCAGCGCGGTTCCGGCCAGCGCCACCGGCAGGAACACGGCGATGAACTCGAGCGAACTGAACAGCATGGCGCCGGCCCGCCGCGGCCTGCGCCGCTAGCCGCGCCCGGCCGGGCGCAGCGCGGCCCGGCGGCGGAACGGCGCGGCGAGCAGGCGCGCGCTCTGCGCGAACGGCGCCAGGTAGAGGCCGCGCAGCGTCGCCATCCGCGCCATGTCGGCGTCGGCGATGCCGAAGCGGACCCGCTCGCCGGGGGCCGGCACGTACAGCGTGCCGAGCAGCCGGTCCCAGACCGCGAAGATGTGGCCGAAATTGGTGTCGTAGTGGCGCGGGTCGACGCTGTGGTGGACCTGGTGCTGCGCCGGCGAGATGAACACCCGGCTCCAGAACGGGCCGTAGGAGATCCACACGTGGCTGTGACGCAGGTTGTAGCCGAGCAGCCGCCACAGATACACGCCGGCGGCCGCGCCGAGGATGGTCAGCGGCTGGGTCACCGCCGGGCCGAACAGCAGCTGCCACAGCCCGACCGCCGCACCCAGCACAAGCGCCGAGACGATGCCGCCGAACACCGCCTCCAGCGGGTGGCGGCGGTTGGCGGTGACCGGCGTCATCACCGCGGCGCTGTGATGCACCTTGTGGAACTCCCACAGCAGCGGCACGCGGTGCTTCAGGTAGTGGGCGTAGGTCGCCGAGAAGTCCCAGGCCAGCGTAAGCCACAGGGTGAACAGCACCAACTCGACCGCCGAAGGCGTGCCGGCGGCGGCGGGTGCGCTCCAGCCGAGCCAGCCGGCGGCGGCCTGCAGCGCCTCGCTGACGAAGCCGGGCGTCAGCAGGACGGCGCCGGTGACGACGAACAGCAACCCGTCGTTGATGGCGAACAGCGCGTAGTCGTGCAGGGCCGAGCGGTGCAGGAAGATGCGGCGCGGGAAGGCGATGCGCAGCAGGCGGCCGACCGAGCGGCGCCCGCGCAGCCGCACCGCGATCACCGCCAGCGCCAGCGCCAGCGCCACCAGCACCGGCAGCGGGCCCAGGAAGGCATCCGGGCCGACGAAATTCAGCAGGAAGTTGACCGCGGCATGCACGCCGTAGTCGTAGAGCCAGTCCATCCGCGGCCGCCTACCTGGGAAACCGGCCTCCAGCCTAGCGCCGACGGCTTGACAGTCGGTGAACGGGCGGCCGGTGGATTGCCGCCGCGCCGCGCGCACCCCATCTCTCGGCAAGCCGCCTCCACCCCAGCCGAGGACCGCCATGCCGATCGACCCGGTCGCGTCGCAATCCGCCGTCGTCACCGTCCGCGACCGCGTCGGCCTGCACCTGCCGTTCTCGCGCGGGATCATGGCCAGCGCGATCCTGGCCACCGGCCTGCCGACCGACCAGGCCTATGCCATCGCCAGCCGCATCCAGCGCGACCTCGATGCGCAGGGGCCGCGAGAAATCGCGGCCGACGAGCTGGCGGCGCTGGCCGCCGCCGCCATCGACCGCATGGCGGACCCGTCCTATGGCCAGCGCTACCGGTCCTGGCGCGCGGCCAAGCGCAGCGGCCGGCCGGTGGTCGTGGTGCTGTCCGGCGCGCCGGGCGTCGGCAAGTCGACCGTTGCCACCCGGCTGGCCAACCGGCTGGGCATCGCGCGCGTGGTCACCACCGACACGATCCGCGAGGTGCTGCGCACGGTAATCCCGGCGTCGGTGCTGCCGGAGCTGCACGCCTCGACCTACGAGCTGGACAGGCCGCCGGCCTTCCACGGCTTCGAGCGCCAGGCCCATGC
>JAWKYB010000031.1 GCA_041396705.1 Alphaproteobacteria bacterium | reverse complement strand
ACGGGCAGATCGCGCTGGTCGGCGGCGACGGCGCCGGCGCGGTGCAGGTGGCGGGCACGCTCGACGCCTCCGGTGCGCAGGCCGGCACCGCCGGCGGCACGGTGCACGTGCTGGGCGACGCGGTGGCGCTGAACGCCGGCGCCGACATCGACGTCTCCGGCCCGGCCGGCGGCGGCACCGCGCTGGTCGGCGGGGCGGCGCGCGGCGCCGCCCTCGACCCGCTCGACGCGATCGCCGGGCTGGACGCGGGACGCTACGACCGGAGCAGCGAAACCACCTACTTCGATGCAGATGCATCGATCGACGCCAGTGCCACGGATCGCGGCAACGGCGGCATGGCGATCGTCTGGTCCGACGTCGGCACCGCATTCCATGGCGTCGTCGCGGCGCGCGGCGGTGCCGGCGGCGGCGACGGCGGGCTGGTCGAGGTCTCGGGGGCGGAGCTTGTCTTCACCGGGCTGGCGGACCGTTCGGCAGCCGCAGGCCGCGCGGGCCTGCTGCTGCTCGACCCCAACCTGCTGCGCGTGACCGCCGCCGCCGATGGCACCGCCGGCAACACCCAGAGGGTCAACGACGCGACCCTGAATGCCAACCTGGCTCTCGGCGACGTCGTGTTGCAGGCCGACAGCCGGATCGTGGTCGAGGCCGGCACGACGGTCGACACCCAGGGCAACACGCTGTACTTCGACACGCTGCGGGTGCAGCTGTTCGCCGACATCGTCGGCAATGTCGACGGCGGCGCCGCGGCCGGCGCGGCGCTGGCCACGCTGATCGGCGGGCCGGCCCTGCCGGGGAACGACCCTGCCCGGGTCGACGTTGCCGGCACCTCGCTGCGCGGTATCCAGCAGGCGCTGGAGATCAGCGGCGACGGCGCGCGCGTCAGCGTGGCCGCCGGCACCTATGGCGACCCGTCCGACGCCGTCAATGGCAGCGCTCCGCTGCTGATCGACCATGCGGTGACGCTGCTCGGCGCCCAGGCCACGGTGCCGACGGCGGGCCGCACGGCCGGCGGTGCGGGCGAGACGATCCTCGACTTCGCCGCGGCGACCGGCGCGGGCGGCACAGGCGCGGCGATCCGCGTGACCGCCAGCGACGTGCGCATCGACGGCTTCGACATCGTCGCCGACGCCGATCTGAACGCGGCTGTCCGCATCCAGGACACCTCCGGCGGCGCGACGCCGGTGGAAAACGTGTTCGTCTACAACGACTTCATCCGGCCGTCGGCCGGTACCATCGGCGGATACGGCGTGGTCACGTCGAGCGCCGGTGCCTACCGCAACGTGCAGGTGCGCAATTCCGGCATCACCGGTACAGACCGCGAGGCGATCCGCCTGTCCAACGTCGACGACGTGGTCATCCGCGACAACCACCTGGCGTTGACCGGCCGTGACGCCATCAAGCTGGACGCCGTCGGCAGCGCGGCGCGCCCGTCGCTGCAGATCATCGACAACGTGATCGAGGACATTGCCGGCGACGGCGTGGAGATCGACGGCATCGACGGCCCGCTCGTCGTCCGCGGCAACAGCCTGACCGCGATCGCCGGCGACGGCGTCAATGTCGCCACCGCCTTGGGCGACGTCAGCGTCGTCGACAACACGATGACCGACACCGGCGGCAGCGCGGTGGAGATCGATTCGGTCGGAGCCGGCGGCACGGCGCGCGTGATCGACAACCGGCTGACCGACATCGGCGGCGATGGCGTGGATATCGCCAACGTCGAGGGCCTGATCCGGGTCGACGACAACGTCATCGCGGATACCGACGGCGACGGCATCCAGATCGTCGGCGGCGGCGCCATCGTCCAGGTCACCGGCAACAGCGTCGCCAATTCCAATGCCGCCAACGACCCGACGATCCACCGCGACCTGATCGACATCAGCCAGGTGGTCGGCACGGTCCGCGTGCGCGACAACATCCTCGACAATGCCGACGACAACGCGATCGAGGTCAGCCTGCTGCAGTCGCGGCTGCTGATCGCCGACAACGTTGTCACGGGCACGCGGAACGACGACGGCATCGCGGTCGACCAGGTGGCCGGCCCGGCGCGGATCACCGGCAACCAGGTCGGCGCCGCCGCCGAGAACGGTGTGCTGGTCACCAGCACCCAGCGCATAACGGTCGATACCAACGAGATCGTCGGCAACACCCTGGCCGGCGTGGTGATCGAGAACGCCCCGGTGTCGCAGGTGCTCGACAACACGGTCGCCGGCAACGGCGGCGACGGCGTGGTGGTGGTCGGCGACGGCGGCCTGACCCGCGTCGCCCGCAACGCGGTGACCGGCAATGCCGGCAACGGCGTCGCCGTCGTCGGCCTGTCCCGCGCCAACGTCGACACCAACGTGGTCGGCGGCATCGTCGCCCAGCCGGGATCGGTCGACGGACCGTCGGCGCCGGACGGCAACGGCGACAACGGCGTCGAGGCCATCGGCGTCGCGCTGCTGCGCGTCCACAACAATCACCTGAACTTCAACGGCGGCAACGGCGTGTCGATCGCCGACGGTGTCGGCAGCGTGGACGCACGCGAGAACTACGTGCACCAGAATGGCGGCAACGGTTTCGCGCTGCTCACCGCGCCGGCCGCCGCCGCGATCAGCAACAACAGCATCGTCGGCAACGGCGGCGTCGGCCTGCTGAACGGCGGCGGCACCGTCGATGCGCTCTACAACTGGTGGGGCAGCGCGGATCCTGCCGCCGTGGCGGCGCTGATCGCCGGCGGCGGCACCGTGTCGTTCGATCCGTTCTATGTGCTGCCCGACGACATCAACGGGCCCAACGGGCTGGTCGCGCCCACCGGCCTGGGCCCGTTCGCCTTCCAGGGCGGCACGATCATCGTGCCGCCGACGCCGGGCGGCGGCGGCGGCGCAGCCGTCGGTTTCGACGCCACCGCCCTGTTGCTGCCGCAGGACGAGACCGTGGTCGGCCGCAACCTGCAGACGCCGGGCGACGACGTCTATTTCCGGCTGCCGGAAGAATTCGGCTACGGCGCCGACACCTACGGCCAGACCTACGACCTCGGCGATTCTGCCGGCCAGGACCTCGCCGGGCTGGCGCCGGCCGCAGGCGGCAACGCGTGCCCGGCGACCGACGAGCCGGAGGACGAGGACGGCGTCGACTTCACCGCGCCGGTACAGGGCCTGCGCATCGAATGCGCTTTCGATCCCACCCAGCTGGAACCGGCTGCCGGCGGCCAGCCCGTCGCTGCCGGACCGGCTGCGCCCGGCGATTTCCTCGGCGCCTTCATGAGCACGACCTATCTCGGCGGCATCGGCTGGTTCGACCAGCCCGGCTGATCGGCTGTCGGGTTCAGCCCATCCGGCCGACGAAGGGATGGCCGGTCAGCAGGCTGATCAGATGCGCGGCCAGCACGAAGGCGGCGACGATGGCGACGAAGCCGATCGCGCGATAGGGCACGCGCCAGGCCCGACCGGGCACATAGGGCCGGTTGTCCCGCCACAGGGCGAAGGCGGCGATCAGCGCGGCGGCCGCGATGCCGATGATGGTCGGAACCAGGGGCGCGCTCCGGCGACGGGCGCTATTCCGCCGCCTGCAGCGACTGCGGCGTCCCGACCAGCGAACGGCCGGGCAGGCGTGCCGGTATCGGCGCCCCGAGCAGGTCGAGCATGGTCGGGGCGAGGTCGATCAGCCGGCCGTGGTCGGCGATGCCGCGGGCGTCGATCGCCGGCCCGGCGGCGATCGCAAATCCGATGGAGTTGTGGCCGCCGGAGCGCGACAGCGGCACCGGCCCGATCCGGCCGAACGAGCCCGTGGTCACGCAGTCGGCCGGTTTCGGGGTCCACTTGACCACCAGGTCCGCGTCCGAGGCCTTCGGCGCCCGGCTGTCGGCGCCGGTGCGGACCACGTCCAGCACTACGGCCTCGCCGGTGCGCGAATCGCGCAGGGCCATGATCTCGCCGGCCAGTTCGTCGCATACGCGGTCATAGTCGCGCGGCTCGACGATGCCGTTGGGCTCGCGGCCCTTCAGGTTGATGCGCACATAGCCGTCAGAATAGGACGGCAGGGCGAAGGCCTTCATCTTCGGCCAATGGTCGCTGTACCACATGCCGGGCTGGAACCAGGGGTCGTAGTCGTTGATGAAGCCGACGCCTTCCGGCGTGCCGAGCACCCGCTCCATGATCCGGCCGAACTCCACCGGCAGCAGCCGGCGCAGCGTGCGGCGCAGCGGATTGGGATCGTGCTTCAGGGTCCAGACCTTGCGGGCCCAGCCGAAGCTGTAGGGGTGGGTGATCGGCGGCTCCGGCGGGCGGTTGTCGCCGTGCGGCGCGCCCCGGATCGCCATCTTGCCCGGGAAGTTCCAGCGGTAGAGCAGTTCCGGCAGGAACAGCATCGAGCCGACGTCGGTGTTGTTGGGCACCATGCCCTCGGGCGAGAACACGACGAAGGTCGCGTCGTCCGGCGCCGCCGCCACGATCCGGCCGATGCCGTCGTCGACAGCGGTCGCCACCTCGGCCAGCGGGTCGGCCCCGCCGAACAGGCTGCCGAAAGTGGCATGCAGCGGATGCTCCGGCGAGCCGAGGTGCATCAGGTAGTGGCCGCCGGAGTGGGTCTCGGAAAAGACCACCAGGAACAGGTCCCACGGCTGCTCGCGCAGCATATCGGCACAGATCGCCGCGCGCCGCGCGCTACCCTGCTTCAGGCCCTCGGCCAGCTTCGCCATCGAGCCCTTGCGCCACATCCGCGCCTTGTCGCGGTCGAACGTCGGGTGCGGGCCGTAGCGCTCGGTCACCTGCGCCAGCAGTTCGGACGGCACCGACGACGGCTTGGCATAGGCCGAGTGGGCGCCGTAGGCGAGCAGCTGCACGCCGTTGATGTCGCCGCGCAGGCGGGTCTGCGGGATGTCGATGGTCGCGACCCGGAAATCGGGGCCCAAGGCATAGAACGGCGGATATTCCTCGAACGGATAGCTGCCGACCTCGGCCATGCGGTAGCTGCCGGCCTGCAGGCGCAGCTGCGACCAGTAGCCGGTGTCCTCCGGCGGCGCGCCGGCGGCGAAGTTGGTCCAGCTGGTCTCGGCCATGTTGGTCGGCGCGTTCTGCAGCAGCAGCGTGCGGCCGCGGTCGCGCAGGCGGGCGAGATTCGGCATCCGTCCGTCCGCCATCCAGCGGGTGCACAGGTCGATGTCGCCGGAATCGAGGCCGATGGCGATGACGGGCGGCCGCCCGGCCTTGCTGCCGGGGCGGCTGCTGCGCGAAACGGAACCGGACATGGCTACTCCGCTGCGGCGGGGGGGCGAAGGTGGTGGAAATACTGGGTGACCACGGCCGGGTCGGCCTCCTGCCAGCCGTTGCGGGCGTGCCGGCGCGCGGCGATGCCGCGGGCCATCGACGGCCAGCCATAGACATAGGCGCTGCCGATGGTGCCGGCATAGTTCAGCGCCACGCGCAGCGCGCCGCGCAGCTGGCGCCAGCCGATCCGCCCGATCGGGCCGCTGGGCCTGACGATCCGGCCCTTGGCGCCGAAATCGATACGCCGCGCCTTGTGCAGGATCCGGCCCCAGCGCATCGGGTTGAGCAGATAGGCGAGGTCCAGCAGCGGCATCGCCACCAGCATCGGCACGCCCGATGTCTTGGCGACGAAATAGGCGCGGCTCTGCGCCGGCACCTTCAGGCTGCTGACGCGTTCCACGCCCGAGAAATGGTGCAGCACCGGCGCGAAGCCGGCGATCAGCAGGCGGCGTCCCGCCCGGCGCAGCCGCACGGAGAAGTCGGTATCCTCCCAGCCATGCCGGTAGGACGGGTCGAAACCGCCGAAAGCCTTGAAGTCCGCCGTGCGCACCATGACGTTGCAGCCGGCCAGCAGGTCGGCGTCGAGCCAACTGTCGTCGTCCACGCCGAAATTGTCGCGCCCCGTGGTCATGCCGTTGAGCAGCAGGTCGAGCTGCTTGACGCCGACGATGCGGCCGGCCTCGTCGATCAGCGCCTCGCCCCCGATCGCGCCGATCTCCTCGTTTGACGTCAGCTTGGCGACAAGGCGTTCCGCCGCGTCGGCGACGATCACCTCGGCGTCGTCGTCGACGAACCAGAGAATCTCGCCCTGGGCGACGCGGGCGCCCAGATTGCGGCCGCAGCCGCAGCCGTGGTTGCGGCCGGCATCGAACAGCCTGACCGATGGATGGTTCGCGGCCACCATGTCCAGGACGCCATCATTACTGCCATTGTCAATGACGACGACCTCGTAGTTCGGGTAGGTTAGCCTGGCGATGGAATGCAAGCACCGGTCCAGTTCCGCCCAGCGGTTCCGGGTCACGATCACGATCGACAGCAGTGGGGCTACCATGTCTGCCTCTGGATCCCTAGGGCCTGAAGCCGCCGGCCGGATTCGGACTTAGCGCGTCGGCGCATCGCCAATCCTTCACCATTGCGAGTATAACAGATCGGCAATGAGAATCCTCCACGTCATCTCGTCGCTGGCAAGAGAGCTTGGCGGACCGAGCCAGGCTTGCGTCGGGATGGCGGAAGCGGTGGCCTCGCTGGGCCACGACGTGCGCATCTGCACGTCGCGCTGGGACGGCGCGGGACGGCTGGTCGACGCCACCAGCGGCGTGCCGCAGGACCGCAACGGGGTGACCTATTTCTACTACGATACGCCGCCGGTGCAGGTGCGCGGCTTCTCGCCCGCGATGGTCCGCGCCCTGCCGGGCCTGATCCGCGATGTCGACCTGGTCCATCTGCATTCGCTCTACCTGGCGCACAGTTGGGCGACCGGGGACGGCTGCCACAGGCTTGGCGTCCCCTACATCATTCGTCCGCACGGCACGCTCGACCCCTATATCTGGCGGCGCAAGCGCTGGCGTAAGCGGATCGTAGAGACAATCTTTCAAGATCGCGTGAATCGCAACGCTGCGGCCTTCCACTTCACCACCCAGGAGGAGATGGAGCTGGCCGCGCCTTACATCCCGGGCCGCCCCGGTTTCGTCGCCCCGCTCGGCGTCGACCTCGACCGCTTCGCCGATCTGCCGCCGACGGGGCGGTTCCGCCGCCGCCATCCAGAGCTTGGCGACCGACCGATCATGCTGTTCTACGGTCGGCTCAACTTCAAGAAGGGCCTCGACGTACTGATCCCGGCCTTCGCCGAGGCGGTGCGCCGCGGGTACGACCTCGCCCTGGTCATCGCCGGCCCGGACCACGGCATGGCGGCGAAGGCACGCGAGTGGGTGGAGCAGCATGGCATCGCCGATCGTTGCGTGTTCACAGGGATGCTCGACGGAGAGCATGCCATTGAGGCGCTCACCGACGCGGAATTGTTCATTCTGCCGAGCTTTTCGGAGAATTTCGGCATTTCGGTGGTCGAGGCGATGGCCTGCGGCCTGCCGGTGCTGATCTCCGACCGCGTCAATATCTGGCGCGAGGTCGTCGCCGACGGCGCCGGCCTGGTCGGCCCGCCCGAGATCCCTGCCTTCGCCGACATGATCGACGAGGCGATGGCGAACCCGGAGCGGCGCTTGGCGATGAGCGCGGCGGCGCGTCTGTCGGTCGGCCGGCGGTTCACCTGGGACCGGATCGGCGCGCGGCTCGAAAGCGTCTACGCCGACATCGTCGCCGGCCGGCCGTTCGAGCCGCTGATGGAGGGGCTGGAGCCGCTCGCGATCGAGGCGGTCGCCTGAGGCCGGGCGTTATTCCTCGTTGCCGAACAGGCGACCGATCGGGATGGAGTAGGTCAGGGTGACGATCTCGGTGCCGGGGTTGCGCTCGCCCAGGTCGGCATTGGAGATGTGGCTGAACCCGAGCGCGAGGCGCGACCGGTTGTCGAAGCGATAGCCGATCTCGACGCCGGTGCGGAACTCCAGCGGATAGCCCAGGTCGAAGCCGTCGCCGTTCATGTAGTAGCCGAGGCCGGCCTGCGGCGTCACCACGATCCGGTTGCCGAAATAGATGTCGGTCAGCAGCCCGCCGGCGATGTAGACCGCGCCGTCGCTGGTTGCCTCGATGCCGGCCCAGGGCTTGGCGATCCACAGCTCGTAGTCGGACCGGTATTCGATGCGGAAGTCGGCCGCCTGGTTCTCGGCGCGGACGACGTCGTAGTAGCCGCCGCCGAGGGTGAGGAAGGCAGGGTCCTGGGCGCTGGCCCGGCCGGCCGCCAATGCCGCGAGGGCCGCGAGCACGGCCGGTAGAACGAATCGCACGATGGACGCCTCCCCTGCTGGTGCCGGCGATCATAGGTGCTGCGCCGGCCAACGCAAGAAACGTTCGCCGGGGCGCTCCGGCCGGCGGTGGGGTCAGGCAGCGGGATAGCGTTCGCGCATCGCGGCCACCGATTCGGCGACCATGCGCTCGAGCACCGCAAGGTCGACGGCGGCGAGGCCATTCAGATAGAGGCAGCTGCTGCCGGTCCGGTGCCTGCCCAGTTGCGCAAGCAGGTCGGCGAATGGCGCGAATCCCGACATGATGTAGACCACCAGATTTTGCTTGCGCGGGGCGAAACCCGTCAAGAACCAGTCGCCCTCGCGGCCGCTGGCGTAGCGGTAGTGATAGCGGCCGAAGCCGACGATACCCGGCCCCCACATCGCCGGCGCAAGCCCGGTGGCGCGGCGCATGAGTGCGAGCAGCAGCAAGGCATCGTCGCGCCGGCGCGCCGGTGCGACGCCGGCAAGGAAAGCGTCGACATCGGCGCCGGTCGGACGGGTCTTCAGGTCGCTCACGGCGGCCCTCCGCGGCAAGTGCCCGTCGGCAGGCGGACGCGGCTCAGCGCGTGCCGGCGAGGCCGATTCCGGTGGCGGCGGCGGTGGCCAGCGTCAGCGCGCGCAGGTCCTCCGGCTCCAGGTTCTGCAGATTGGTCTTGCCGGTGCAGCGCGCCATCATCGAGGCCTCGGCGATGCTGGCCTTGATGATGTTGGCCAGCCCGCGCGCCCGCTCCTCGTCCTTGAGGTCGGGCGCGAAGCGCATGCCGTGGCTCTCGGTGATCTCGCCGCCGACGGCCAGCGCCGCGGGCGCACCGAGCACGACCGCCTTGCCGCCCAGCGCGATGATCTTGGCCGCGTCGGTGCCGGAGCGCACGCCGCCGAAATACACCAGATCGATCTCCTCCTCGCGGTTCAGCCGGCGCAGGATGGCGATGGCGTCGCGGATCATGCCGAGATCGAAGCCGCCGGTCAGTTCGGCCCACGGCGCGCCGAGCGCATGGGTGGCGTCGAGAAGCAGCAGGTCGAAGCCGGCGTCGAGCGCGAAGGGAATCGCCTTTTCCAGCGCCTCGCGGGTCGACACGGCGAGGCCGAGCAACTGGTCGTCGTGCAGTCTGCGCGCATCGGACGGCGGCGCGAAGCCGTGGCCGGCGACATGGATCAGCCCGGCGGCATCGGCGCTGGGCGGAAGCTGGCCCGGCTTGACCAGCTGCAGCCAGGGAATGCCGTCGCCGAGCGGCCGTATGCCGACATAGCCGCAGTCGGCGGCGCGCAGACCGTCGCCGACGCCGCGGCGCACGCCGGGGGGCGCGTCGTCGAATCCGGTCACGAAGAACGGGTTCGACAGCGTCATGCGGCCGTCGCCGAGGTCGGTGGATACCCGGCAGGCCTCGCGATAGGGATCGATCACCAGCCGCGACAGGTTGGCCGGCAGGAACACCAGGTCGTCGAGCGCGCCGGGCCGATGCTCGGGGAACGGGTTCTCGCGCGGTGCCAGGCGCCGGCGCAGCATCGATGCCTGGCCCCGGTGGTCCTCGCCGGCCAGCCGCGCCATCGCAAAGATGTCCTCGCGGTTGCGCACGGAATAGTCGGCCGAGCCGGTCTCGGCGTCGCAGCGATAGCAGCGCGCCGCTTCCGCCTTGGCCTCTTCCCAGCCATAGGTCGACTCGATCTCCGGGAACTCGGCGGGCCGGGCACCGACACCGTGGAAGTCGGGGTGATGGACGCCCAGCAGCTCCCACTTCAGGTCCTGCGCGACCGCGACCCGACGCGTCCGATAGGGCGTGCGATAGGGCGCCGGGCTGGCGTCGCCGTCGAGATAGGCCTTGATGTAGTAGGCGGCGCGCTGCCCGTGGCTCATCGCCATGACGATGGTAGAGCCGCCGAAGGCGCCGTCGCCCGCGGCGAACACCTGTGGGTCGTCGGTCGCCATGCCGTCGAAGCGGGCGCGGACCCGATCGCCGGCCATCAGGCCGCGGGCGTCGAGTTCGTCGCTGGCGGCATACTGGCCGATGGCAGCGATGACCAGGCCGCAGCGGATCTCGTGCTCGGAGCCGGCGATGTCGACCGGCCGGTGGCGGCCATCGCGGTCCGCCGCGCCGGGCGCGGTCCTGACGCAGGCGAGGATCAGGTCGTCGCCGTCGCGGCGCACGGCGGTCTGGCGCGTGTTGTAGACGAACTCGATGCCTTCCTTGACCGCGCCCTCGAGCTCGATCCTGCGCGCCGGGATCTCGTCGGCGCCGCGGCGGTAGACCACCTTCACCGACTTGCAGCCGGGCAGGCGCAGCGCGGCGCGGCAGGCATCCATCGCCACGTCGCCGCCGCCGATGACCACGACGGTCTCCGGCATCGCCGGCCGCTCTCCGGCATTGACCCGGCGCAGGAACTCGACGCCGTCGACCACCGCGGCGTCGTCGTCGCCCGGCACGCCCATCCGCTTGCCCCACCACGAGCCGATGGTCAGCAGCACGGCATCGTGGCGCTGCTTCAGCTGCTCCAGGGTCACGCCGTGGCCGAGCGCGGTGTTGAGGTGGATGGTCAGGCCCGGGCAGCGCTTCTGCAACCGCGCGAGATCCTGCTCGATGATCCCCTGCGGCAGGCGGAAGGCCGGGATGCCCCAGACCATCATGCCGCCCGGCCGGTCGGTCATCTCGTAGACGTCGACCTTGAAGCCGGCGGAGCACAGCTCGCTGGCGGCGGTCAGGCCGGCCGGGCCGGCGCCGACAATGCCGACCGTCTCGGTGCGGGTCACCGGCACCGAGGCGGGGTCGAAGTCGTGGCCGGCGCGGTCCATGATGAACCGCTTGAGATTGCGGATCTGCAGCGGCCCGTCGCTGGCGGTGCGCCGGCAGGCCGGCTCGCAGGGCGCATCGCAGACCCGGCCGCAGATCGAGCTGAACGGGTTGGTGGCGGTGATCGCCTCGAACGCCTCGGCGACGCGGCCTTCCCAGATATAGGCGATGTAGGACGGGGCGTCGGTGCCGACCGGACAGGCGACCTGGCACGGCGCCGGCGCGAAATGCATGTCGCCGGTGTCGTCCGGCAGTTCCGACAGCAGGTTTCCGCCCAGGGCGCCGTGGGCGTCGCGATGGATGCTCATGGCGTCACGCCACCAGGCTGGCAAGCGCCGCGGCGCGCTCGCGATAGGATGGCTCGTAGGGCAGCCCGGTCATCCTGGCCGCCTCCGGCGTCAGCGCGACCAGGTCGTCGCGGCGGAGCGCCTTGGTGGTGTCGTAGCCGAGCGCCAGGGTGACGGCCGCGATCTGCCAGCGCACGCTTTCCAGGAAGCTGTGGATGTGCTGTGCCTGCAGCGCCGGCTTGTAGCGGCCCTCGTGCTCCGGATCCTGGGTGGCGATGCCGGTGACGCACTGGCCGACATGGCATTGCATGCAGGCGATGCAGCCGCCGGCGATGATCGCCGCCGTGCCCATCGCGGCCGCGTCGGCGCCCAGGCACAGCGCCTTGACCACGTCGACCCCGTCGCGCACGCCGCCCATCAGCACGATCTCGATGTCCTGGCGCCGGCCGATCTCGTTCAGCGCGCGGATCGCCTCGGTGATCGCGGCCAGCGTCGGCACGCCGACATGCTCCATCACCTCGGCGCCGCCGGCGCCGGTCGAGCCCTGCATGCCGTCCAGTTCGACGAAGTCGAAGCCGTCCTTGGCGGCGATCTTGATGTCGTCGCGCACGCGCCCGGCGCCCAGCTTGACGCTGACCGGCAGGCGATAGCCGGTGGCCTCGCGCAGCTCCTCGATCTTGATGACCAGGTCGTCGGCGCCGAGGATGTCCGGGTGGCGCGACGGCGAGCGCAGGTCGATGCCGGCCGGGATGCCGCGGATGCGCGCCAGTTCCGGCGTCACCTTCTTCGCCATCAGCTGGCCGCCGAAGCCCGGCTTGGCGCCCTGCGAGATGTAGATCTCCAGCCCGTCGGCCCGATTCATGTCGTGGATGTTCCAGCCCAGCCGGCCGCCCAGCATCTGGAAGATCAGCTGCTTGGCCGCATCGCGCTGGGCGTCGGACATGCCGCCCTCGCCGGTGTTCTCGGCGATGCCGGACAGGCCGGACGCGATCGCGATCGCCTGCTTGGCCGAGCGGCTGAGCGCGCCGTAGCTCATCGGCGCGATCATCAGCGGCATCGACAGCTTCAGCGGCTTGGCGCCGTTGAGGCCGCCGATCTCGGTTGCCATCGCCACCTGCGCGACCGGATCGGCCACGGTGTCGAGCCGCGACAGGTCGGCCTTGAACGCCAGGTCGCCGAAATGCGGTACCGGCCGGGCGCCGCCATAGCCGCGCACCCGGTAACGGCCGATCTGCGACTTGATGTAGACGTCCTCCTGCACCTTCTTGTTCCAGTAGTCGGAGGTGCCGGAGAAGGTGAAGAACGGGATCGAGCGCACCGGCGTCTCGGACGTGGCGTAGCGCAGCTTGGTGCCGGCGTTGACGATCTTGTGCAGCTCGCCGCCGAACTTGATCTCGTACTTGTCGAGAAAGGCGCGGACCGAATCCTTGTCGTCCTCGGAGATGTCGGTCAGCCTGGCGTCGGAGCCGAGCTCTTGCACCCGGCCGGCAACGTAGATCTCGCCGGCGGACATGTCCTCGCCGACGCGCTCGCCGCTGTCGCCCAGGATGATGATGCGGCCGCCGTACATCATGTAGCCGGCCATGAAGTTGGCGTTGCCGACGCAGCACAGCGTGCCCGCCTTCATCACCTGGCCGGCGCGCGAGCCCATGTTGCCCTTGACCACGATCTCGGCGCCGCGGATGGCGACGCCGGGGATGGCGCCGGCATTGCCGCCGACGACCACCGAGCCGGTGTACATGTTGTCGCCGACCGCCCAGCCGGCGTTGTTGTCGATGACAAAGCGCGGCCCGTCGGTCAGCCCGGCGCAGAAATAGCCGGCCGAGCCGCGCACACGCACGGTGATCGGGTGGGTCAGGCCGACGCCGATATGGTGCCGCGCGTCCGGGTTCAGCACTTCCACGTCTTCGCCGGCGGCACCGGCGGCGCGGATGCGCGCGTTGGCCTCGCGGATCGGGGTGCGGGCAAGATCTATCGTGACCACGTGGCGTAGCTCCCGGGCGGTGGTTCGCGGGTGTCGAGCGCCCGGCCGGGGAACAGCCGGTTCAGCGAGACCTCCTCCGAGGCGACCGCGATCAGGTCGTCGTCCTCGTAGATGATCATCGGCTTGGCGGCCAGCCGGTCCTTGGCATAGCCGATCTCGTCCTTGGTCGAGACCAGGAACGAGAAGGTGCCGTCGAGGTCGTCGATCGAGGTCTTCAAGGCGTCCTGCAGCGATATGCCCTGCGCCATCTTGTCGGCGAGGTAGACCGCGATCAGCTCGCTGTCGTTGTCGGTGGTGAACTGGAAGCCGCGGCGTTCCAGCCGCCTGCGCATCTTCCAGTAGTTGGTGATCTGGCCGTTGTGCACGATGGCGACGTCGGCGAAGCCGGTGGCCCAGAACGGGTGCGACGCCTCCGGCTTGACGTCTGACTCGGTCGCCAGCCGCACATGGCCCAGGCCATGGGTGCCGCCGAAGCCGTCGATGTTATAGCGCTCGTCGACGTCGTGCGCGCCGCCGACGTCCTTGACGATCTCGAGGCTCTCGCCCAGCGAGATCACCTTGGCGGCGTGCTCCATGTCGTAGGAGAAACGCTGCAGGTCGCCGGTCACCCGCACCACGGCGCGGTAGTTGTTGCCGACCACCTCGTCCTCGACGATCGTCGCCTGATACTCGCCCAGCTTCGCCTTGATCCGCTCGACATTCTCGCGCGCCTCGTCGCCGTCGCCGATGAAGAAGCGCAGCTTGATCTCGCTGGGATGGCTGTCGCCGTACAGCGCATAGCCGGTGCTGTCCGGCCCGCGATGCTGGCAGCCGTCCAGCATGTCGATCAGCGCATGGCCGGTCGAACGGCCGGTGCGGTCGTGTTTCAGCAGGATTCCGGCGATTCCACACATGGCGTTGTCTCGCTCTCCGGCGGTCGGCCGCGCAGCCCTCGGCGCGCAGCTGCCGCAGCACACAATGCGACACGAAATAGTCGGAACGGACCGCGCGCCTGTCAACGCGTGATCGACCGATTGGGACCAATCCCGAACCGGTACATGGGGCGGCGCGCCGGTTTGGCAATGCGCCGGCCGGTGTCGGCGTGGCCGGGCCGCGCGACCCGCGCCGGGCGGCACGGTCAGTTGCGCTTCCAGTAACGGTGCTGGCCGCGCGCGACCAGGAAGGCCTCGAACCGTTCGGCGGTGTAGTCGCTCGCCAGCCAGTCGCGCAGCGGCTTTCCGTTCGTGTCGGCGACGATGAAGTCCAGGAAGGCGCGGATCCAGCGCTGCCGCGGCTTCGGAATGTGCAGATAGGGCCAGTAGGCCAGCTGGCGGCGCGCCTGCGCCATCGCCCCCAGGCCGTGCCTGTCGAGCAGGTAGAGCCCGGCGACGAAGCCGGTGCGGTCGGCGCCGCCGGAGCATTTGATCAGGGTCGGCCGCGGCGCCTGCACCACCGCGTCCAGCGCCTGCAGCAGGTGCTCGCGCGCCGGCAGCCGCTTGGAGCTCAGCGAGACGTCGACATAGGTCACGCCGAGCCCCTCGGCCGAGCGGCGCTCGTTGTCGTACCAGGGCGAACCGGTGTTGTCGCCGCGCAGGTTGACCAGGCAGCGGATGGCATGGTGGCGCAGCAGCAGCGGCGTCTGCCAGCCATAGGTCTGCGCCGCCCGGGCCAGGCCGGGCTCGATCCAGTGCCAGTTGAACAGCCGGCCCACCACCCGCGCGGCGAGGCGGGCCGGGGCGGACAGCGGCGGGGCGCCGGCCGGCGGCGGCAACGGCCGGTTCATCGGCCGGCCCGGCCCCGGCGGGCGCGGAATGCAAGCCTCAGCGGGGCGGGGTGTCGGCGGGGACGGGTGTCGCGGCGCATGGCCAGACCCGATACGCGCAACGGCGCGCGCCGGCAAGGATGTGATCGGTGCGCTCCACGGTCACATCC
>JAWKYB010000030.1 GCA_041396705.1 Alphaproteobacteria bacterium | reverse complement strand
AGGGATCGGCCTCGCAGATCGGCATGTTCGAATCCTCCGTCGTTGTCGCCACAATGCCGAACGCGCAGGCAGGGCGGAAGCTGCCGCCGCCGATGGCCTGCCCGCCGGGCGCCATGCTAGTCTTCCCCTTCGCTGCCCGCAGCGGGCGAAAGGCACACATGCACCCATTCCGGGATTCCGCATCCATTGTCGGCGACGGCGCCGCGCTGCGGGCGCGGCTGGCGGCGGACGGCTATCTGTTCCTGCCGGGGCTGCTGCCGGCGGAGAAGGTGGCGGCGGTGCGCCGGCGGCTGGTCGCCATGCTGGCCGACCTGGGCTGGGTGCGGCGCGACGGCGCCGACGGCCTGGCGGCGCGCGCCGACCTTGCCGCCTTCCGCGACGATACCGACCCGGTTGCCACCGACCTGGTCTGCCGCCAGGGCGCCAGCGTCGAGGTGCAGCGGCTGCAGCATCACCCGGCGCTGACCGGCCTGTTCGCGCGGCTGTTCGACGGCCCGGTGCTGCCGCTGCCGCGCATCCTGGTGCGCAACATCTTCCCGCGGATGGAGGAGCACACCACGCCGCAGCACCAGGATTATCCGCATGTGCAGGGCAGCCGCCGGCTGTGCACCGCCTGGATCCCGATCGGCGACTGCGCCGGCGACCTGGGCGGCCTGCGGGTCGCGACCGGCAGCCACCGCAACGGCGTGCTGCCGCTGGAGCCGGCGATGGGCGCCGGCGGGATGGCGGTGCCCGGCGACTTCGCCGCCGACTGGGCCTGGAGCCCGATGCGGGCCGGCGACGTGCTGGTGTTCAACTGCCTGACGGTGCACCAGGGCATTCCCAACCGATCCGACGCCATGCGGATTTCCGTCGACCTGCGCTATCAGCCGGCCGGCGAGCCGGTGTGCGCCGACTGGCTTACCCCGTTCCGCGGCTTCATGGACTGGGACGCCTTCTATGCCGCAGCGCCGGACGCGGGCCACCGCTACTACTGGCGCGGCATGGACCTCGTCACCGTGCCGTTCGACACCGCCTACTACGACGAGCGCGACGCCAAGGCCTTCGCCATGGCCGAGGCGGGCGACCGCCGCGCGCTGTCGACCCTGCGCCGGATCGCCACCAAGGATGCCGACGCGGCCAAGCGCGCCCGGGCCGCGGCGGCGATCGCTGCGCTGGAGCCGGCGCCGGCGGAGGCCTGACCTTTCGGCTAGGGCACCGCTGCGGACGCCGGCGGCCCGCGCAGCGCCATCGCCCGTGTGCACACGGCCTCCAGCCCCAGGCCCCGCTCGGCGCCGAGGATCAGTTCGCGGGCCAGGGTAATGCAGCGCATCTCGATCGCCGCGCGGATCGCCGGATCGGCGATCGACTGCAGGTCGGCGACCTGGCCGACGTTGACGATGCGCCGGATCATCTCGACGCCGGCAAAGCCGAGTCCGTGGGCGAGGATCCGGTCGAGCAGCGCGTCGCGCGCCGCGTCGGCCGCCGGCCCGTCGTCGAGCAGCGCGGTCGGCCAGGCGTCGCCGGTCCGCGCGCCGCGCCACAGCGCGGCGAAACGGGCGCGGAAGTGCCGCCAGACGGCACAGATGGTGTCGAGCAGCCAGTCCTGCCGGGCGGCGCGTGCCGCGGCGGCTTCGTCGTAGCCGTCGCGGGCGAAATGGGCGAACAGCAGGTGGCCGACCAAATGGCCGAGGTCGTAGCCCATCGGCCCGTAGCCGGACAGTTCCAGGTCTATCACCCGGGTGTCGGTCTCGGTGACCAGGATCGAATCCGTATGCAGGTCGCCGTGGACATGCGCCTCCATCGCGGTCAGGTAACCGTGCTTCAGCCGGCAGACCGCCGCCTTCAGCGGCCCGTCGGCGCGCAGGGCGGCCGCGGTCGCATCGAGATGGGGCCGGTTCCAGGCATTGCGCGGGTGATCCATGTACGGCTCGGTGAAGGCGAGGTCTTCCATGAACCGGTACATGCCGGAATTGCCGGCGCAGGCAGCGGCACGGCGGCGCCGCTCCGCCGCCGGCAGCGCCAGGTCGGAGGTCAGGAAGGCCACGTCGGCCAGGTAGTCGCCGAGATGGCCGGCCAGCCGCGGGAACCGCCGGCCCGCCATCAGCGCCGCGCGCAGCGGCACGTGGGGCTCCAGCAGCTCCGACACCATCAGGCACAGGTCCGGATCGAAGTGCAACGGGCGCGCGATGCGGTCCGGCGCGAAGCGGAAATGGGCCTCGAGGCCGGCACGCTCGAAGACGATGCGGTCCAGCGGCATCGGCGCCGATTCGCCGAGGATGCGCATGTAGGGCAGCGACTGCTTGGCGCAGACCGCGCCGCGCGGCCCCCTGACCGCGTGCAGGCTGTTCAGGTTGCCGCCGTCCAGCGGCGTGGCGGACCAGGCCGCGGCCGGCGGGCCCAACCGTTCGGCCACCGCCGGCACGTCCGCGAGCGCGGCGACGAGGCCGGCCGGGTCCAGGCGGCGATAGCCGGGCGGGCTCGGGGCGGGGTCGGTCACTTTGCACTCCAGGCCGGGTTGCCGGTCGACCGCGACCGGGTTGCGCATGTTAGCCGCGCGGCGCCGGAGGCGGGAGTGTCGAGCCGGAAAATCGGCCGTCTTGCGCCGAAACGATTTGTTTTCGCTTTTGCATTCCGGCCGCCGTGACCCTAACGTGCGCGGGCCGGCAGGCGCACCCGCGCCCCGCGACCGGCGCAACAACCTCGGAACAAGGGGGAGGAAACCGATGTCCACCCGGACCACATGGCTTGGCGCGCTCGCCGTGGGCGCCGCCGCGGCGCTGACCGCGCCGGCGGCGCAGGCCCTGACCATCAACTACGTGATGCACTCCAGCACCTCGAACACCTTCTGGGCGGCGGTCAACCGCGGCTTCATGGAGGCCTGCGAGCAGATCGAGGCCGACTGCCAGATGCTGGTGCTGCGCAACGACGGCGACCTGCAGGAGCAGCTGACCAACTTCAACGCCTCGATCGCCCAGGGCGTCGACGGCATCATCACCACGCTGGTCGACGACACCATCTTCGACGATGCGGTGCAGGCGGCGCTGGACGCCGGCATCCCGGTGCTGGCCGCCAATGTCGACGACACCGAGGGCGCCGCCGGCAGCCCGCGGCTGTCGTTCATCGGCCAGGACCTGGAGCAGGCCGGCTACGAGCTGGCCAAGGGCCTGTCGGAGATGTTCCCGGCCGAGGGGCCGATCCACGTGGTGATCGGCGTCGCCGATTTCTCGCAGAGCTGGGCCACCCAGCGCGGCAACGGCGTCGCCCGCTTCATGGACGACTACATCGCCGCCCATCCGGAGCGCGAAGTCACCTACGAGAAGATCGAGAGCGGGCTGGACCTGTCGGTGGTCGGCAGCCGCGTCGCGGCCTATGTCCAGTCGCGGCCGGAGACGACCGCCTATTTCGACGTCGGCTACTGGCACGCCGGCGCCGCCGCCGCGCTGCGCGACCTGGGCATCGAGCCCGGCAAGGTGCTGCTGGCCGGCTTCGACCTGGTGCCGGTGGTGCTGGACGAGATGGACGCCGGCTATGTCCAGCTGACCGTCGACCAGCAGCCCTACCTGCAGGGCTTCCTGCCGGTGATGCAGCTGTACCTGATGGACAAGTACGGGCTGAGCGCATGGGACGTGAACACCGGCAAGGCGCTGATCTACCCGTCCGACGTCGCCGCGGTGCGCCAGTTCGCCGACGAGGGCGTGCGCTGAACCGAGCGCCGGAACGCCTCCGTGTCGTCATGCCCGGGCTCGACCCGGGCATCTTTCTCCGCGTGAGAGAGATCGCCGGGCCAGGCCCGGCGATGACAGCGCGGGGGTTTGCGCGGCCCGGCGGTCCGGGCACATCGACCCCCATGCATCGATGAGGCACATCGCATGAGCGCAAGCGAGGACGCTTCGGCCGCGACGGCGCCGAGCTCCGGTTTCAGGAAGACCGTCAAGCTGCTGATGTCGCGGCCGGAGCTGAGCGCCCTGGCCATGGCGATCCTGGTGGTGATCGGCTTCCAGATCTGGACCGGCGGCATCTTCATCTCGGTCGACAACATGAAGGTGGTCCTGCCGGTGCTGCCGGAGCTGGGCATCGTCGCGCTCGGCGTGGTGATCCTGATGATCGCCGGCGAGTTCGACCTGTCGGTCGGCTCGGTGTTCGCGCTGGTGCCGATGCTCGGCCACATCCTGATGACGCGCTGGGGGCTCGACCCCTATTCCGGGCTGGCGCTCAGCCTGATCGCCGGCATCGCCTGCGGCTGGGTCAACGGCATCATCACGCTGACCTTCGGCATCCCGTCGTTCATCACCACGCTCGGCATGTTCTATGTCGCGCGCAGCCTGGCGGTGGTGCTGGTCGGCGGCTTCCCGCCGCCGATGCCGTCGAACGTGCCGCTGGACCCGTTCGTCTACAATTTCGGCGCCTTCCGCGCCTCGCTGATCTGGTATGCCGGCATCGCGGTGATCCTGGCGCTGGTGCTGCACACCTCCAACTTCGGCAACTGGATCTACGCCACCGGCGGCCAGCGGCTGGCGGCGCAGGACATGGGCATCAACGTGCGCCGGGTGAAGATCATCTGCTTCATGCTGTGCTCGTTCCTGGCCGGTTTCGCCGGCACGCTGCAGACCTACCGGCTGAAGCAGCCTCTGCCCAACATCGGCACCGGGCTGGAGCTGGAGGCGATCGCCGCGGCGGTGATCGGCGGCGCGCTCTTGACCGGCGGCGTCGGCTCGATCGTCGGCGCGATCATCGGCGCCTTCCTGATCCGCGCCATCGACAACGGCCTGGTGATGTCGCGGGTCAACGGCGAGTGGTTTCGCGCCTTCCTCGGCGTGCTGCTGGTGCTGGCGGTGATCGTCAACATCGTCATCCGCCGCCGGGCCAGCGAAATGAAGGTGAAGTGAGTATGCAGACCCAGGCACAGGCGGCGGCCGCGCCGCAGGCGGGCGAGGCGCCGCTGGTCCGCGCCCGCGGGCTCGACAAGTGGTACAAGGGCGTCCACGCGCTGAAGAACGTCGACCTCGACGTCGGCTATGCCGAGGTGATCGGGCTGGTCGGCGACAACGGCGCCGGCAAGTCCACCCTGATCAAGATCCTGTCGGGCAGCCACGCGCCCGACGCCGGCGAGATCTGGTTCCAGGGCCGGAAGGTGCGGCTGACCTCGACCCGGGTGGCGATGGAGCTGGGCATCGAGACGATCTATCAGCACACCGCGATGGTGCCGCAGATGTCGATCGCCCGGAACATCTTCATCGGCCGCGAGCCGGTGAAGGCGCATGTCGGCAAGTTCGGCATCCTCGACAAGGCGAAGATGGCCGACGAGGCGATGCGCGCGCTGGAAGGGGTGGAGCTGCACCTGCGCTCGCCGAACACGCCGGTCGACGAGCTCAGCGGCGGCGAGCGCCAGGGCGTGGCGATCGCGCGGGCGATGTACTTCAAGACCAAGCTTTTGATCCTCGACGAGCCGACCAACCACCTGTCGGTGAAGGAGACCGACAAGGTGCTGCGCTTCGTCAGCGGGCTGCGCGACCAGGGCATCACCTCGATCTTCATCACCCACAACCTGCACCACGTCTATCCGATCGCCGACCGGCTGGTGGTGATGGCCCGCGGCGAGAAGATCGCCGACATGCGCCAGGCCGAGACCTCGATCGAGCACCTGACCGATCTGATCATCTGACCTGCGGCAGGCGCAGGTCGGGCCTGATCATCTGACCTGCGGCAGACGCAGGTCGGGCCTCAGAATCTGACCTGCGACAGACGCAGGTCGGGCCTGATCGTCCGACCGGCGGCAAGCCGCCGCTCACGGGCAGCCGTCGGCCATGTATTGCCGCAGCGCCGCCTCGGTGATCGGGCCGTAGTCGCCGTCGATGGCGGCGTCGTAGTAGCCGAGCTCGGCCAGGTTGCGCTGCCAGCCCTCGGCCGAGCCGGCCAGCGCCAGCGCCTGCATCAAATCCGCCATCGCCGCGTCCGGCTCGCCCAGCTTGCAGCGGGCGATGGCGCGGTTGTTGAAGGCCAGCGCCAGGCCCGCCTGCAGGGCGATGCCGCGGTCGTAGTCGGCGATGGCGCGCTCGAACTGGCTGATGTCGAGCCAGGCGTTGCCGCGATTGACATAGGCGGCGGCCTGGTCGGGCTCCAGCGCGATGGCGCGGTCGAAGTCGGCGATCGCCTCCTGGTGGCGGCCGAGCGCGCGCAGCGCCTGGCCGCGGTTGTCGTAGGCCAGCGCCACCCCCGGTTCCAGCGCGATGGCGCGGTCGTAGTCGGACAGCGCCAGGTCGAGCCGGCCGAGGCTGTGATAGGCGCGGCCGCGGCCGCGATAGCCGGCGGCGATGTCGGGCGCCAGCGCGACCACCTGCTCGAAGTCGGCCAGCGCGGCGTCGAACCGGCGCAGCAGCAGGTTGGCGTTGCCGCGGTTGCCGTAGGCCGACACCAGCTCGGCGCCGGTCCACTGGCCGCTGTCGATCACCGCGGTGCAGGCCGGCACCACCTGCGCCGCAGGGAAGTCCGGCAGGCATTGTTCCACGCCCTGGCCAAGCGCCGCGGCCGCAGGCAACGCCAGCGTTGCCACGGTCGCCGCCAGCGCACGAACTCCCAGCCGCATCGGCCGCCCTCCAAAGCCTGACCAGGCCGCAAAATAGGCCATGCCGGCGCCGCGCCGCATCGAATTCGCTCGCCGCCGCGACGCGTCGCGCGGCCGGCGCCGTGCCGATCGGACACGGCACGGTTGGCCCGGCGTGGCACAAGTGGCACAAACGCCATGTCGGAGACGGGCAGCAGGACGGACGCGAGGACGCCGTGACGCAGGACGGGCAGGACGAAGGCCAGGACTTCGACCGCGGGCTGGCGCTGGATGCGCTGGCGCGAGTGCTGGCCTCGGGCGTGATCACGCAGCCGTCGCGCGAGGCCGACATCCTGCGCTATGTGGTCAACGAGACGCTGGAGGGCCGCGGCCACAAGCTGAAGGCCTTCGCCATCGCGGTGGACGTGCTGGGCCGGTCCGCCGATTTCGACCCGTCCACCGACAGCATCGTGCGCGTCGAGGTCAATCGGCTGCGGCGCTCGCTGGCGCTCTACAAGGGCGGCGCCCGGCCCGGCGAGACCGTCATCGAGATCCCGAAGGGGCAATACCGGCCGATGCTGCACCAGATCGGCCCGGATGCGCGGACCTTGCGCCGCCAGGCGCGCCGCCGGCTGGCGATCGTCGCGGGCGCCCTGGTCGGCGCGGCCGTGGTCGCGACCGCCGCGCTGCTGTTGGTGCGCCAGCCGGAAGGCGGCGCGGCCGTCGCCGAGGGGCCGACCCCGCCGACCGCGACGGCGGAACGGCCCGCCCGCCCGCGGCTGTTTCTGGTGCCGGCGCCGGCCGGCGGCGACGCGGCCCGCGTGCGCGCGACAATGCTGAACGTGATGAGCCGCTTCGAATTCGTCGCCCTGTTCGACCGCGGCTTCGCCGACCCGGCCGACCATGCGCCGGGCGGCGGCGCCTGGCCGGAGGATTACCAGCTGTCGATCGCCGTGCGCGGCGAGGACGACGCCAGGATCGCCGCCCTGGAGGTGGTCCGCATGGCCGGCGGCGAGGTGGTTGCGGCCGAGACGGTGCCGATCGCGGCGGCGGGCGCCGGGCCGACGCCGGTCGAGCATGCGGCCGCCCGCCTGGTCAGGCTCGACGGGCTGATCCTCGGCGACTATGCCGCGCATGGCGACCTCAGCGACGGCATCCGCTGCAGCCTGCTGGCCTATGCCTATTTCGACGACCAGACCGACGAAGGCCATCGCGCCGCCCGCGACTGCGCCAGCGCCGCCATCGCCGCGGGCGACAGCAGCCCGCTGCTCTACCACGTGATCGCGATGATGGACCGCGAGGAATATACCGACCAGCGCAACCTGCAGCCGGGCAACCCGCTGGACCGCGCGCTGGCGGCCGCGGTCGAGGGCACGCGGCTGGCGCCGTCCTACGCCCGGGGCTACTACCTGCAGTCCGGCATCTACAGCCTGCTCGGCGACGAGGGCGCCATGCTGCGGCTGGGCCGGCAGGCGGTGAACCTCAACCCCTACGACTTCGATATCGTCGGCGGCTTCGCCTCGCGGCTGAACTATGCCGGCCTCCATCGGGAGGCGCTGGACCTGCTGGTCCGGTCGGAAGCGCTGAGCCCGGTTGCCGGCCCCTGGCGCGACTACGCGTTCTTCCTGGCCTATCTCGGCCTGGGCGACATGCAGGAGGCCGCGCGCCGCACCGCGCCGCTGGCCGGCCTGCAGAACCCGCTGTACATCGCCGCCCGCGCCATCGCCGCCGGCATCGCCGGCGACCGCGACGCTGCCGCCGCCCTGCTCGCCGAGCTCGAGGCGGCCGAGCCCGGCACGGCGCAGGACCCCGCCGCGATGTTCCAGCGCCGCAACTACCACCCGGACCTGACCGCCCGCCTGGTCGAAGGCCTGCGCGCGGCCGGGATCTGACGGCGCGTGGCCGGGCCGCGACCGTGGAAACGTGCGACCGGCACGGGAGCGGGCGATGACGATTCTGGTCACCGGCAGTGCCGGGCATCTGGGCGAGGGGGTGATGCGGGTGCTGCGCGCCGGCGGGCGGGCGGCGCGCGGGCTCGACGTCAGGGCGTCGGCCTTCACCGACCGGGTCGGTTCGATCGCCGACCGCGGCTTCGTCGCCGCCTGCATGGACGGCGTTTCCGCGGTGATCCACGCGGCGACGCTGCACAAGCCGCATGTGGCGACCCATGCGATGCAGGATTTCGTGGATGTCAACATTTCGGGCACGCTGGCGCTGCTGGAGGCGGCGGTGGCGGCGCAGGTCGGCGCCTTCGTCTTCACCAGCACCACCAGTGCCTTCGGCGCCGCGCTGACGCCGGCGCCCGGCGCGCCGGCGGCGTGGATCGACGAGGCGGTGGCGCCGGTGCCGCGCAACATCTACGGCGTCACCAAGACCGCGGCGGAGAGCCTGTGCGAGCTGTTCGCCCGCCGCCACGGCCTGCCAGTGGTGGTGCTGCGCACCGCGCGCTTCTTCCCGGAGGCGGACGACGACCCCGACGTGCGCGCCCGCTATGGCCGCGACAACGCCCAGGCCAACGAACTGCTGTATCGCCGCGCCGACCTGGCCGACGTGGTCGACGCCCACCTGCTGGCGGTCGCGCAGGCGCCGCGGCTGGGCTTCGCCCGCTTCATCGTCTCGGCGCCGACGCCGTTCGGCCGCGCCGACCTGGCCGCCCTGCGCGCCGACGCGCCGGCGGTGGTCGAGCGGCTGTTCCCAGGCTGCGCCGCGCTCTATGCCCGGCACGGCTGGCGCCTGTTCCCATCGATCGACCGGGTCTACGACAGCGGCCGCGCGGTCGCCGCACTGGGCTGGCGGCCGCGATACGATTTCGGCGCCATGCTGGCCTGCCTGCGCGACGGCCGCGACTTCCGCAGCCCGCTGGCGCTGGCGGTCGGCGCCAAGGGCTATCACGACCGGGCATTCGCCGACGGGCCCTATCCGGTCGATTAGCGCGACGCGGCGCGGCACGGCGCGGGCGTCGCGGCGGCGGTCCGATTTCTGCCATAGTGGCGTGCTTGGTTTCCGTCGTCGCCGGACCCGCCCGCCCGCTCACAGCGAAGGACATGGCCCCATGCCGATTCGACCCCGACCCGCGCTTCAGGCTGCCGTCGCCGGCGCCGCCCTGCTGATTCTCGCCGGCACGGCTTCGGCGCAGCAGGCCCGCTGGGCGGCCCATCCCGGCGAGCGCGGCGCATGCGGCGACGAATGCAGCACCCCGGCCACCGCCTGGGTGTTCGAGCCGGGCGGCAACTTCGCCTTCGGCGTGCAGTGCGGCGGCACCCTGGTGCTGGGCGGCCCGGCGATGCAGCAGCCGACGCCGGCCTTCGACCATGTCGACATGGTGATCGACGGCCGCTCGTTCGGCCGCTTCGCGGTCGCCAACGGCCTCAACGACGTCTACGTCTCGCCGACCGGCGCCGGCCAGGACTGGGCGGCGCTGGGCCCGGCGCTGATGGCCGGCAACACCGTGCAGCTGTGGATGACGCAAAGCGCGCTGCTGGAGTTCAGCCTGGCCGGCTCGCGCGCCGCGCTGGGCGAGCTCGACCGGCTCTGCGCCGCGGAGACGACGGCGGCGACCGCCGCGTCGCCCTCCGCCACCGCGGGCGACTGGCCGACCGCCCCGGCGTTCGCGCCGGGCATGACGCTGGCGCAGGGCGCCGTCGTCGGCGGACTGGCCGACAGCGGCAACGGCGGCTGGCTGGGCAACCGCGCCGCCGACGGCGCCGAGCTGTGGGCGCTGGTGTTCGAGTCCGGCGGCGACGGCGCCTATGTGGTGGTCACGCCCGACAGCTACACCGCGGACGGCAGCGTCGCCACCTGGCGGGTCGAGACCAGCCTGCAGCCGCCGGCCGACCGCCAGCCGCCGGCCCGGCTGGCCTGGGGCCCGTGCCGCGTGCTCGACGACGCCCAGTCGTTCGCCTTCGCCCGCTGGGACGGCGGGCCGGCGCCGGCGCAGGCCTGGGCGTTCGACCCGGCCAGCGCCAGCTTCCGGCCGCTGGCGGCCGGCGCCTTCGTCTGCGAGGACTTCGGGCCGGAGTAGGCGGCGTGACCGCGGCGCTGCGGCGACGGCGCGGCGGCTGGCCGCGCGCCGCACGTGCCGCCGTCGCGTTCGCGGCGGGCGCGGCGACCCCGGCTGCGGCAACCGAAAGCTGGACCGTGCTCGGCTCGGGCTGGGCCGACTGCGGCGGCCCCTGCTTCGTGCCGCCGACGGCCTGGACCTACGACCCGGAGTCGGGCGACGGACTGGGCATAAGATGCGACGGCCTGCTGGTGATCGAAACGGCGCGGACGGTGGCGCAGGGCGACCCGGCCTCGCTGGCCGTCGACGGCCGGCCGCTCGGCCGGCAGGTGCTGCTGACCGACCGGACGCCGCTCGAAGTGCTGCCGGCGCACGGCACGCCGGCGGCGGCCTGGGCTGCGCTGCGCCCGGCGCTGGCAGCCGGCGAGCGGCTGTCGCTGACCGGCGCCGACGACGCGGCTTGGATCTTTCCGCTCGGCGGCGCCGCGGCCGCGCTGGACGCGCTCGACCTCCAGTGCGCGGCCGATCTCGCCCTCTACAACCGCAGCGGCGCCGACGGCTCCGCCCGGGTTCCGACCGCGATCGCCTTCCCGCCCGGCACGATCTTCGCCGACGGCGCCGCGGTCGACGGCTGGCGCCAGACCGGGATCCACCGCTGGCTCGGCGCGCGGCCGGCGGACGGCGCCGAGCTGTGGCTGCTGACGATGGCCAACGCGATGGACGACGGCCTTTACGTGGTCGCCGCCGCTGCCGAAGCCGGCACCGGCGGCTGGCCGGCCGCCTGGCAGGTGGCGACCAGCCTGCACCCGCCGTTGGCCAGCCTGACCTTCCGTGCGCCGCTGACCCAGGACGAATGCGCACTGACCGCCGACCCCGCCACCCCGGCATTCGCCCGCTGGGACGGCCGGCGGCCGCCGGACGCGGCCTGGACGTTCGACATGGCGTCGACGGCCTTCGTGCCGCTGGCGCCGGGCGCCTTCGTCTGCACAGATCGCATCGATCATTGACCGCCGCCGCCAACAGGGAGAGCACCGGATGACAAGATTGCCAGCGACCGTCGCCGCGGCCGGATTGGCCGCCGCGCTGTTGACCGCCGCCGCGCCGCAGCAGCTCGACGGCTGGGAAGGCCGCAGCTGGCAGGCCTACAGCAGCATCGCGATGGCGATCACCGGCGACATCACCACCACGCCAACCGCGATCGTGTTCGGCAACGGCGCCAGCCTGGCGGTGCAGGCGGTGCAGCAGGGCGTGCCGGGTCTGTGGGGTTTCGAAAGCGCGCCCGGGCCGGCCACCGTGCTGCAGGTCGTGCCGCCGGCGAACCCGGTGCTGCTGGAGGGCAACACCCTGTGCGGGATGCAGCCGACCTACATCACCCTGGCAGTGGTGGCGGACGGCAGCCTGGCGATGACCGTCTACGGCGGCAGCGCGGTGCCGACCAGCAGCCAGAGCGACGACGTCTGCGCGATCTACTACTACGGCCCGATGTAGCCGCCGGCAAAGCCGCGCTGCCGCCGCCGCCGCCGTCCATGCTACTGTGCCGGCATGGAAGCGGAGGCGGGAACAGCGCAGGCCGGCAGCGCGCCGCTCGACCTGGGCGGGCTGGCGCTGTGGCTGGTGGAGCGCGGCATGCGCGGCCTGCCGATCGGCGAGCAGCTGGCCGGCTATTGCGAGCGGGTGCGCGACGCCGGGTTCCCGATGTGCCGCGCGCAGATCGGCATGAACGCGCTGCATCCGCGCTATGGCGCCCACACCTTCATCTGGCGGCCGGGCAGTCGGGCGGTCGACTATGTGCCGCGCGAGCGCAGCATCGAGAACCGCCAGGTCTATCTGCGCAGCCCGATCCACCACATGCGCAGCGGCGCCATCCTGGCGCGGCGCTGGCGGCTCGACGACGCCGCGGCCGACGCCTTTCCGCTGTTCGCCGAGCTGCGCGCCGAGGGCCTGACCGAATATGCCGCCCGGCTCGTGCCATTCGATCCCGACGCGGCGGCGCGGGACCTGCGCGCCTTCGATGCCGCCGGCGGGACCGCGCCGTCGCTGGACGGCATCTTCTTCTCCTGCGCCACCGACCGTGCCGACGGCTTCGACGACGGCCAGCTGGCGCAGGTGGTCGACACGCTGCCGTTCCTGGCGCTGGCGATCAAGGCGCGGCTGACCTACGACGTGGCGCACACGGTGGTGCAGACCTATCTCGGCCGCGATGCCGGCGAGCGGGTGCTGACCGGTGCGATCGAGCGCGGCTCGGCCGAGACCATCCGCGCGGTGCTGTGGTTCTCCGACCTGCGCGGCTTCACCCGGCTGACCGACCGGCTGCCGCGCGACGCGCTGATCGAAACGCTGGACGACTATCTGGAGGCGATGGCGCGCCCGGTGCACGACAACGGCGGCCAGATCCTGAAGTTCCTCGGCGACGGCCTGCTCGCCGTGTTCGACCTGACCGGACGCGACAGCGCCGCGGTATGCCGCGAGGCCCTGAACGCGGCCGCGGCGCTGCGCACGGACTTCCCCGGGTTCAATGCGGCGCGGGCCGAAGCGGGCAAGCCGGTGATGGACTTCGGCCTGGCGCTGCACCTGGGCGATGTGCTGTACGGCAACATCGGCGCGGTCGGCCGGCTCGACTTCACCGTGGTCGGCCCGGCGGTCAACGAGGCCAGCCGGATCCAGGCGCTGTGCCGGCCGATGGAGCGCAACGTGCTGATTTCCAGCTCCTTCCGCGACTCGTTGGGCGCTGCCGGCGGCCTGCAGTCGCTGGGCTTCCACCCGCTGCGCGGCGTCGCCGAGCCGCAGGAACTGTTCACGCTGCCGGACGGCTGACCTGTCGGCCCGCCATGCGGCGACGCGCCTGGCCGGCTTCAGCCGTTCGGCACGAGGACGCGCGTCGCGCCGGCGACGCCCTTCAGCGGGTGCGCACCGGCGTCGCGCATGGTGCCGGCCGGCAGCCAGCGGGCGCAGTCCGCCGACACCAGCAGCGGCGCCGCCAGCGTGCCGCACAGGCCGGCGATGCGGGCGGCGACGTTCACGTCGCGGCCGATCACCGTGTAGTCCTGACGCTCGCCGGAACCGACATTGCCATAGGCCGCCTCGCCGAAGTGCAGCCCCAGGCCGATCTCGAACGCGGCCGGCGCGGTGCCGGCGGCGTTGAGCGCGGCGACGCGGTCGAGCGCCGCCTGCGCCGCGGCCAGTGCCCGGCCCGCCGCGGCGGCCTCCTCGTCCGGCCGGGCGTGGAACACGGCGAGCAGGCCGTCGGCGATGAATTTCAGGATCTCGCCGCCGCGTGCCTCGACCGGGGCGACGACGCAGTCGTAATAGGCGTTGAGCAGGTCGACCGTCTGCTGGGCGGTCAGCCGCATCGAGGTCTCGGTGAAGCGGCGCATGTCGGCGAACATGATCACGGCGCGCAGCGGCATGATCGCGCCGCGGCGCACGTCGCCGGCCAGCACCCGCTTGGCCGGTTCGGCGCCGAGATAGATGCGGGCGACCTCGGCCAGCACGCGGCGGGTGACCAGCAGCTCCATCAGCCCGGCCAGCGCCGGCATGGTGAAGCGCAGGATGGCGAGGTCGTCGTCGTCGAAGCCGCCCGGGTTGCGGGTGGCGAAGGAAAAGCCGTTGCGCATGCCGCCGGCACCCGGTGCCGGGATCGCCAGATAGTCGGTGAAGCCGCCGGCCTTCAGCTCCGGCACCACCCGGAACGCGCCGTCGGCGACGCGCGCCAGGTCCAGCCGCACCCACCGACCGGTGTCGTGCGCGTGGCGGAACGGGCTGTCGTGATAGGAGGACATGCCGGCGCTGCCGTGCGGAAAGAAGAACTCGGTCGGCGCCCGGCCCGGTTCCCAGATCCGGCCGACGGCGGCACGCTCGGAATGGCGCACCTCGACCGCGGTCATCATCCGATCGAGGTGCAGCCCGCAGTCGAGGAAGCGCGTGCCGACGCCGGAGACGATGGCCGGCGTATCGGGAATGCCGCGCGCGCTGTCCAGGATCCAGTGGCGGAAGCCGAACAGCGCGGCCAGCCGCGACCGCGGCAGGTCGAGCACCGCGAGCTCGTCCCGCGGCGGCTCGAGGATTGTGACTCCGGGCGCGATCAACGCGAGGGCGGCCTTCGATCAGTGGACCCGGCGCGATGCTTCCACCGCCGGACCCGCGTGGCAAGCGCCGACCCGATGGCAGTGGCGCCGTGCGTCCTTCGAGACGGCGTCCTGCGGACGCCTCCTCAGGATGAGGACCGTCGGTGCGTGGCAGCCGGCGCGCGCGGGTGCGACCGAGCTTTTGCCGCGGGAGCGAACCCGAGGACTGCAGCCACACGGACGGTCCTCATCCTGAGGAGCCGCCCATCGGGCGGCGTCGCGAAGGACGCGCTACGCCGGCCGCGGGCGGCAGCTCAGGCCGGGCGGCGGCGGATCAGCAGGCGGGTGAAGCCGTCCTGGGCGACGGTGTCGCCGTTGGCGACCAGCCGCATGTCGAGCCGCACGAAGGCGCGTTCCGGCTTCGAGGTCGCCTTCAGCTCGCCGATGCGGACGCGGCCCTCGATGCGGTCGCCGGCGCACAGCGGCGCCTTGAAGTCCCAATTCCAGCCGAGCGAGGCGATGGCCGGGATGCGCACGTCGGACCGGTTCTTCAGTCCGTCGAGCAGCGACAGGCCGAGCAGGCCGTGCGCGACCCGGGCCGGAAAGCCGAGGTCGCGGGCGAAGGCGTCGTCCATGTGCAGGTCGAAGAAGTCGCCGGACAGGCCGGCGAAGCCGACGATGTGGGCGTCGGTCAGCGTCAGCGCGCCGGTGGCCCAGTGGTCGCCGACCGCCAGCTCCTCGAAATAGTAGGTGCCGGGGCCGAGCGCGCGGCCGGGCCCGGGCCAGTCGTCGTCAGTCGATGCCATGCAGTGTCATCAAGGTTGCCATGCGCCGGGCGGCGCGGTCGGGGTCGGTCAGGATGCGCGCGGTGTCGGCAAGGCGGAACACGTCGGCATAGTGCTGCGCCGTGCGTGCCGACTGCATGCCGCCGACCATGACGAAATGGTCCTGCAGGCCGTTCAGCCAGGCGACCAGCACCACCCCGGCCTTGTAATACTGGGTCGGCGCCTCGAACACCTTGCGCGACAGCGGCACGGTCGGATCGAGGATCGCGCGGTATGCGGCGATGTCGCCGGCGGCAAGGCGCGTCATCGCGGCCGACGCAGCCTGGGCGATGGTGTCGAAGATGCCGAGCAGCGCATGGGAATGGCCGTGCTCGTCGCCGGCGATCAGCTCCGCATAGTTGAAGTCGTCGCCGGTGTACATCTTCACGCCCGCCGGCAGCCGGCGCCGCATCGCGATCTCGTGGCGCGCCTCCAGCAGCGAGACCTTGATGCCCTCGACCTTGCCGGTGTGGCCTTCGATCAGCCGCAGGCAGGTCGCCATCGCCGCGTCGACGTCGTCGCTGCCCCAATAGCCGGCCAGCGCGGGATCGAACATCGCGCCCAGCCAGTGCAGGATCACCGGCTCGCGCGCCTGCTCCAGGATGCGGCCATAGACCTGCAGATAGTCGTCCGGCCCCCTGGCACAGGCGGCGAGCGCGCGGCTGGCCATCAGGATGATGCGCCCGCCGGCCTGCTCCACCGCGGCGACCTGCTGCTCGTAGGCCGCGGTCACGTCGGCCAGCGACAGGACGGGCGACGGGTCCAGGTGGTCGGTGCCGGCGCCGCAGGCCAGATCGGCGCCGGGGATCGTCCGCGCCTCGGCCACCGAGCGCCGGATCAGCTCCAGCGCCGTCGGCCAGTCGAAGCCCATGCCGCGCTGCGACGTGTCCATCGCCTCGGCCACCTTGAGCCCGAGGCCCCACAGGTGGCGGCGGAAAGCCATGGTGGTGTCCCAGTCGACCGCCGCCGCCTGCCAGGGCGGCGCCGCGCTGCGCGGGTCGGCGACCACATGCGCCGCGGCATAGACGGTGCGCGGGAAGGCGCCGGCGGCGGTCGCCGGATAGGGGCTGGCCGGCCCCGGCCGGTAATCCTCGACCCCGCCGCCCGCGGTCGGCAACCTTACGACGGTCATCGCATCCGCCCTCCCGGCCGTTCCGGCCTAGCGCCCGTCCGAATAGTCGAACACGCAGACGTCGGCGACGTCGTCGCCGAGGAACTTGACGAAGGCATCGTGCTCCGGATGCGGCAGATAGGCGTCGCGCGCCGCCGCGTCGGGGAACTCGACGACGAAGCAGTGGGTCAGGCCCTTGTTCAGCCCTTCCGGGCTGTTGTTGGTGCCCCAGGAGAAGCCGGAGATCCCCGGCACCTTGCCCTTCAGCGCGGCAAAGGCCGCGACGATCGCGTCGATCCGGGCCTGGCTGGCGGACGGCGCAAAGCGGAACATGACGATGTGCCGGACTCCGGCCATGGCGAGACTCCTCGGTGTGGAATGGCGGCGGGACGGACGCCCGGCCATTGGCGCGGTGCGTCCTTCGAGACGCCGCCCGGCGGGCGGCTTCTCTGGAGGTGGGGTGCCGTACGCGGCGCGAGGGAGCGGCCGGCGTCGCGACGGGCGGCCGTGGATGGCATGCGCACGTCTTCCTCATCCTGAGGAGGCGTCCGCAGGACGCCGTCGCGAAGGACGCACGACGCCCGCATCCTGCCGCTGCGGCGACGCCGCGCCAGCATCGCCGCTCAGCCCCAGGTCGGCGACAGGCCGGCGACGCGGACCAGGCGCTGGTTGCGGGCGCGAAGCGCGCCGACCCTGGCCATCTCGTCAGCGTCGAGCGCAAAGTCGAAGACGTCGATGTTGGCGGCGATGTGGGCGGGGCTGCTGGCCTTCGGCACCACGATCACGCCCTGCTGCACCGCCCAGCGCAGCGCGACCTGGGCCGCGGTCTTGCCGTGCGCCTGGCCGATGGCGGTCAGGATCGGCTCCTGCGCCACCGCGCCGCGCGCGACCGGACAATAGGCGGTCAGGCTGATGCCGTGCCGTTCGGCGGCCGCCTGCTCGGCGGAGCGGTCGACCAGCGGATGGAACTCGATCTGGTCATTGACGATGCGGCCGGCGGTGAAGGCCATCGCCCGGTCGAGGTCGGCCGGCTCGAAGTTCGACACCCCGACCAGCCGCGCCCGCCCGGCGTCCTGCTCGGCGAGCAGCAACTCCAGCGTCTTCTCCATGGAAAAGGCCGGGTTCGGCCAGTGCAGCAGCAACAGGTCGACCCGGTCGAGCCGCAGCGCATCCAGGCTTTCCGCCACCGTGCCGGCAAATCTGTCGGGCGCGTAGTTGCCCGGCAGCACCTTGGTGGTGACGAAAACGGCGTCGCGCGCCAGGCCCGACGCGGCGAGCGCGCGGCCGACCTCGGCCTCGTTGCCGTACATCTGCGCGGTATCGATGTGGCGATAGCCGGCCTCAAGCGCGGCCGCGACCCCGCGCACGGCGGCATCGCCGGTCAGCGGATAGGTGCCGTAGCCGACCAGCGGGATCGCGCCGCCCTTGACCTCGCGCACGTCCATCGCTTTCCCCCTTCTCAGTCCATGTCGTCGGCAAAGCGGGCCGGGCGCTTCTCGGCGAAGGCGCGCGCGCCTCGCGCCCGCCCGCCGACGCCAGCGCCCGGGCCGCCGCCAGCTCATACAGCGTTTCCACCGTCTCCTGGCCCTGGGCGGCGCGCAGCAGCCGCTTCGACAGGGCGACGGCGACCGGCGCGCGCGCCGTCACCGCCTCGGCCAGCCGGTCGGCCTCCGCCCGCAGCCCGTCGCGCGGCACCACCGCGTCGACCAGGCCCCAGTCCAGCGCCTCCTCCGCCGTCAGCGAGCGGCCGAACAGCACCAGCTGGCGCGCCCGCGCCGGCCCGACGGTTTCGACCAGGCGCTGGCAGCCGAGCCAGCCGGGCACCGCGCCGAGCACCGGCTCCGGCGCGGCGAGGCGGATGCCCGCCGCCGCGATACGGGTGTCGGCGGCCAGCGCCAGCTCCAGCCCGCCGCCGAGCGCGTCGCCGTTGAGCAGGCAGATCACCGGCAGGTCGAGCGCCGCCAGCCGGCCGAACACGCGGTTGCCGCGGCGGATCCAGCGCCGCGCCATCTCGCCCGGCTGCAGCGACGACCATTGCCGGACGTCGCCGCCGGCCGAGAAGGCGCGCTCGCCGCTGCCGGTGATCTCGACCAGGCGCAGGCCGGGCGCGGCCTCGATGGCGTCGAGGGCGGCGTCGAGCTGGTCGATCGCCGGCATCGCCAGCGCGTTCAGCTTGCGCGGATTGTCGATCAGGATGCGCGCGCGGTTGCCCGCGATGGCGAGGGCGACGTGCCGCTCCTGGTCGGTTGCGCTCACGCCGCCGCCGCGACCCGGTTGCCGCGGATCAGGTCGCTGGCCTTTTCGCCGATCATGATCGAGGCCGCATTGGTGTTGGAGCTGATCAGCCGCGGCATGATCGAGGAATCGCAGACGCGCAGGCCTTCCAGCCCGCGCACCCTGAGCTGCGGGTCGACCACCGCCATGGCGTCGACGCCCATCTTGCAGGTGCCGACCGGGTGATAGTCGGTCTTCGCATATTTGCGGGCATAGGCCATCAGCTGCTCGCGCGTCCTGGCCTCGGGCCCCGGGAAATGCTCGCCGCGGACGTATTTGCGCAACGCCGGCTGCGCCATGATCTCGCGCGTCAGCTCGAAGCCGCGCAACGACATCTCGCGGTCGTATTCCTCTGCCCAGAAATTGGGGTCGACCCGCGGCGCGTCGGCCGGGTTGGCGCTGCGCAGTTTGACCGTGCCGCGGCTGCGCGGGCGCAGGTGGCACGAATTCAGGGTGCAGCCATAGCCATCGACCGGCGGCACGCCCGCCTCCAGCCCCGCGCCGGGCAGGAAGTGCATCTGGATGTCGGGCGCCGGCTCGTCCTTGTCCGCCCACCAGAAAACGCCGCCCTCGGCCAGGTTCGAGGTCACCGGGCCGCTGCCGAACAGCATCCACTGCAGGCCGGCGGCCAGCTGCCTGTGCCAGCGCGTGTGCTTGTCGTAGCTGTGCGGGCCGTTGAGCTGAGCGATCTGGTAGATGTCGACATGGTCCTGCAGGTTGCGGCCGACGCCGGGCAGGTCGTGCACCGGGGTCACGCCGACCTGCTTCAGTTCGTCGGCCGGCCCGATGCCCGACAGCATCAGCAGCTTGGGCGAGCCGATCGCGCCGGCGGCGACGATCACCTCGCGCTCGGCGCGGACCAGGCTGGAGGTGCCGCCGCGCTGCCCGAACTCGACCCCGACCGCGCGCCCGTTCTCGACCACGATGCGGCTCACCTGGCAGTCCGTGCGCACGGTCAGGTTGGGCCGCTGCATCGCCGGCCGGAGGTAGCCGACGGCGGTGCTGCAGCGCCTGGCGTTGCGCTGGGTGACCTGGTAGATGCCGCAGCCTTCCTGCCGCGCGCCGTTGAAGTCGGGGTTGTGGGGGATCCCGGCCTCCTGCGCCGCGCGCACGAAGGCCTTGGTCAGATAGTGCGGGCTGATCTGGTCGGAGACGCCGAGCGGGCCGCCGACGCCGTGGTAGTCGTTGGAATAGCGCTCGTTGTCCTCCGAGCGCCGGAAATAGGGCAGGACGTCGTCATAAGCCCATCCGGTGCAGCCCTCGTCCTTCGCCCAGGTGTCGTAGTCGTATCTGTTGCCGCGGGTGAACACCATGGCGTTGATCGAGCTGGAGCCGCCGATCACCCGGCCCTGCGGATACACCATCTCGCGGCCGTCGCCCTGGGCCAGCGGCTCGGTCTTGTACCCCCAGGTCAACGGGCCGGCGGTCATCTTATAGAAGCCGACCGGCATGTGGATGAAGCGGTTGCGGTCGGTCGGCCCCGCCTCGAGCAGCAGCACCTGCACGTCGGCCATCTCGGTCAGCCGGTTGGCCATCGCGCAGCCGGCGGATCCGCCGCCGATGATGATGTAATCGAACATGGGTCTCTCGCGTTCCCCCTGTCGCGCGTTCGGCCGCGCTTGTCGTCAGAATTTGATCATGCGGCGTGGCTGCTGTCGACCGGCGGCGGCGCGAAGTGGCGCGCGTCCATCGGCGCCGGGTCGCGCGCGACGATCGGCGCGAAGCCGAGCCGGTCAAGCACGTCGCGGCGCACGTCGATCCCGCGGGCGACCTCGATCAGCTCGACCCCCTTGTCGGCCAGCCGGAACACCGCGCGCTCGGTGACGTAGAGCACGGTCTGCCCGGTGGCGCGCGCGTTGGCACCGGAGAAGGTGATCTCGCGCACCCGGTCGACCAGCTTCGGCACCGCGCCCGGCGCCGCCACCCGCAGCCCGCCCTCGACCGGGTCGTAGCGCACGCCTTTGGCCTCGAAGGCACCGCAGAACACCACGGTGTGCGCGTTCTGGGTGATGTCGACGAACCCGCCGGGCCCGACCACGTCGCGGCCGAGCCGGGAAACGTTGACGTTGCCCTCGCCGTCCATCTCGCCCATGCCGAGAAAGGCCTGGTCGATGCCGCCGCCGGAATAGAAGTCGAACTGGTCGACCGAGCTGACGATGGCGTCGGGATAGCGCGCCGCGCCGAACAGCGAGCCGTCGAGCAGTTGGCCGTTGTGCATGCCCTGCTCGACCGTGATCCAGATCTCGTCGAGCAGCCCGCGCTCGGCCAGGATGGCCGGGATGCCGCCAGGGATGCCGTAGCCGAAATTGACGCTGGCGCCGGCCCGGATCTCGTCGGCCGCGCGCGATGCGATGATGCGGCGGATGCCCTCGGGCCCCTCGCCCGGCGGCGCCTTGCCGCCCAGCCGCGGCCCCGCCTCGCCCCACAGCGCCGGGTCGTAGGCGCCGAGGTGGGTCTGGGTCTGGTCCGGGTCGACCGCGACGCCGTCGACCAGCACGCCCGGCACCGTCACCAGCCGCGCCGGCACGCTGCCGCGCGCGGCCATCGCCTGCACCTGGGCGAACACCTTGCCGCCGCTGTTGTGGGCGGCCAGCGCCACCGTGCGGGCGTCGATGTCCGCGGCCTCGTGCCAGCAGCTGACGTTGCCGAGCGGATCGGCCTGGGTGCCGCGCAGGATGCCGAAGTCGACCTTGAACGGCAGGTAGCGGATGTAGCTGCGGCCGCCGATCTCGACCAGTTCGCAGATCGGGTCGGTCGAACGCGCGTTGCAGGCGCCGCCGCCATGGCGCGGGTCGGCGAAGGTGTTGAGGCCGACATGGGTGATCAGGCCCGGCCGCCCGGCGCCGATCTCGCGCATCAGCAGCATGATCGCGCCCGCCGGCAGGGTATAGGCCTCGATCTTCTCCTCGCGGGCCAGCGCCTGCATCTGCGGCGACCAGGTCCAGTGGCCGCCGATGACCCGGCGGACCATCCCTTCGTGCGCCAAGCGGTTCATGCCCTGCGCCCCGACCTTGCCGATGCCGAGCGCATGCACCGCGGTCAGGTCGCGCGGATGGCCGGTGGCGAGGAAGCGCGCCTCGAGCGCCGCCAGCAGGTGGTCCGGCTCCATCAGCCCGCCGCCGGAGCCGCTGATCGCCACCGTGGCGCCGTCGGGAATCGCGGCGACGCAGTCCTCGGCCGTACGCAGCTTGGTCTTCATCTGTCGCGGCTGTTCCTCAACTGGAATGGGCTGTTTGGCAGGCGGCGCGCGGCCGCACAAGCGAAATGGCTTGACGGCCGCCCCGGTCCCGCGCACACATAACTATACGGTTACTTACTTCGCCGATCAACGGCAATCGGCGCGTCGTTGCGAGCCCGTTCGCGGCGGGAGGGGAGGTTCGGCGCATGGCCCTGTCCGAGGAGCATGCCCAGGTCCGCGACATGGTGCGGCGCTTCGCGGACGACGTCATCCGGCCGGTCGCCGGCGAGCTCGACGCCGAGGAACGCTTCCCGCAGGCGATCTACGAGCGGATGGCCGCGCTCGGCCTGTTCGGCATCGGCGTGCCGGCCGAGCTTGGCGGCGCCGGCATGGACAGCCTGGCCTACGCGCTGGTGATGGAGGAGCTGTCGCGGGGCTATGCCTCGATCGCCGACCAGTGCGGGCTGGTCGAGCTGATCGCCACCCTGCTGGTCCGTCACGGCACCGATGCGCAGCGCGACCGCTATCTCGGCCCGACCCTGCGCGCCGAGCGCCGCTGCGCCTATGCGATCACCGAGGCGGAGGCCGGCTCGGACGTCTCCGGCATCCGCACCGCCGCGGCCCGCGACGGCGACGGCTGGCGGCTGAACGGCGGCAAGCTGTGGATCCACAACGCGCCGGTCTGCGACTTCGCCATGGTGCTGGCGCGCACCGACAAGGCGGCGGGCAAGCGCGGCATGTCGATCTTCATCGTCGACCGCGACCTGCCGGGCGTCTCGGCCGGGCCGAAGGAGCACAAGATGGGCCAGCGCGCCTCGCAGGTCGGCGCGCTGACCTTCGAGGACGTGCGGCTGCCCGGCGACGCGCTGCTGGGCGAGGAAGGGCGCGGCTTCCACATGATGATGAGCGTGCTGGACAAGGGCCGCATCGGCATCGCCGCGCTGGCGGTCGGCATCGCCCAGGCCGGGCTGGAGGCGGCGGTCGGCTATGCCCGGACCCGCCGCCAGTTCGGCCAGGCGATCGCCGAGTTCCAGGGCCTGCAGTGGCTGCTGGCCGACATGGCCAAGGACATCGCCGCGGCGCGCCTGCTGGTCCACGACGCGGCCGACCGCTACGACCGGCAGGACGGCGCCAGCATGGCCTGCTCCATCGCCAAGTGCTTCGCCAGCGACATGGCGGTGGCCCAGACCGCCAACGCGATCCAGGTGTTCGGCGGCAGCGGCTACATCCGCGGCTTCGAGGTGGAGCGGCTGTACCGCGACGCCAAGATCACCCAGATCTACGAGGGCACCAACCAGATCCAGCGCACGATCATCGCGCGCCGCCTGCTGGAGGAATCATGACGGCGGACCCGATCCGGCCGGTCGCGCTGGTCACCGGCGCCCAGCGCGGGCTCGGCAGGGCCTGCGCCGCGGCCCTGGCCGCACGCGGCTTCGACCTGGTGCTGCATGCGCTCGACCCGGACGAGGATTTGGCGGCCTGCGCCGCCGACGTCGCGGCGGCCGGCGGCCGCTGGGCGCGGGTCGCCGGCGACATCGCCGAGATCGGCACCCACGGCGCGCTGGTCGATGCCGCCGCCGGCGCCTTCGGGCGTCTCGATTGCCTGGTCAACAATGCCGGCGTGTCGGTGCTGGCGCGCGGCGACCTGCTCGAGGTCTCGCCGGAAAGCTACGACCGCTGCCAGGCGGTCAATGCCCGCGGCACCTTCTTCCTGACCCAGGCCTTCGCCCGCCACCTGCTGGCCGCGCCGCAGCCGGCGGCCGGCCACCGCTCGATCGTCGTCATCAGCTCGGTCAACGCCGAGGCGGTTGCGCTCAACCGCGGCGAATACTGCGTCTCGAAGGCCGGCGCGGCGATGGTGGCCAGGCTGTTCGCGGTGCGGCTGGCCGAGGCCGGCATCGGCGTCTACGACATCCGTCCCGGCATCATCCGCACCGAGATGACGGCGCCGTCGACGGCCCGCTACGACGCCTTCTTCGCCGCCGGCGGCGCACCGATGCCGCGCTGGGGCGAGCCCGGCGACGTCGGCCGCGCGGTGGCGGCGGCGGCGGCGGGCGACCTCGGCTATACCGTCGGCCAGGTGCTGTACATCGACGGCGGCCTGACCGTCGCCCGTTTCTGAGCGGCGATGGGCCGGGCCCGGGCCGCCGCCTCAGACCACCGTGCGGTGGCGCGCGACGCAGACATCGAGCACCTCGTCCGGGTCGCGCTTCCACCAGTTCTCGGCCGAGAAAATCTCGACCTCGCTGCGGCCGGCATAGCCGGCGCCCTCGACCAGCGCGCGCAGCGCCTTCAGGTCGATCACGCCGTCGCCCATCATGCCGCGGTCGAGCAGCAGGTCGCGGGTCGGCACCAGCCAGTCGCAGACATGATAGGCGAGGATGCGGTCGCCGGCGCGGGCGAGCTGGCTGGCCAGGTCCGGGTCCCACCAGACGTGGTAGGCGTCGACGGCGACGCCGACGCCCGTGCCCAGCGCGTCGCAGAGGTCGAGCGCCTGGGCCAGCGTGTTTACGCAGGCGCGGTCCGCCGCGTACATCGGATGCAGCGGCTCGATCGCCAGCGGCACGGCGGCGGCGCGCGCGTCGTCCAGCACCGCCGCGATGCCGTCGGCGACCATGGCGCGCGCACCGGCCAGGTCGCGCGAGCCCTCCGGCAGCCCGCCGACCACCAGCACCAGGCAGGCGGCGTCGAGGTCGTGCGCCTCGGCTACGGCCCGCCGGTTGTCGTCGATGCGGGCGCGCCGCTCGGCCGCCGTCGCCGCCGGGAACATGCCGCCGCGGCACAGGCCGGTGACCGACAGGCCGAGCGCGCGGGCCTGCGCGCCGGCCCTGGCGGCCGGCACCGCGTCCAGCTCGCGCCGCCACGGCGCGACGCCGCCGATGCCGCGGCGGGCGACGGCGTCGATGATCCGGTCGAGCGGCCAGCGATAGCCCAGCGTCGCCGTGTTGATGCTCAGCAGTGCCGGCGGACCGCCGAAGTCACGCATCCGAATTCTCCTGGCCGGGCGTAATTCGTGATAACTATCCAGATAGGGATAAGTTACATTTCGGCGCTGCGATGCGCCATCGCGCGGCACCGTGCCGGCGCCGTCCGGGCCGCGGAAGCGGGCCGGAGCGGCACGAGCGAGGACCGATGAGCCCGACCGGATCGAGATGCGGCAGGCCCTAGCATGACCGACGCGCCCGGCAAGGCGCGGCGCGGCGGCCGTACCGCGGCGGCGAAGCCGGACCCGGCACCGGCAGCCGACGAGGCCGGTCGGCCGCGGGCGCGCGATGCCGAGGCGACCCGCGCACGCATCCTGCAGGCCGCACTGGAGGAATTCGCCGCCAAGGGCCTGGCCGGCGCCCGGGTCGACGAGATCGCCGCCCGCGCCGGCATCAACAAGCGCATGATCTACGTCTATTTCGGCAACAAGGAGCGGCTGTTCCTGGCGGTGCTGGAGGAGGCCTATGCCGACATCCGGGCCAGCGAGCGGCAGCTGCATCTCGCCGATCTCGCCCCGCGCGCGGCGATCGAACGGCTGGTCGCCTTCACCTGGGACTACTACCTGCGCCACCCGGGCTTCCTGCGCCTGATCAATTCGGAGAACCTGCACAAGGCGCGGCACATCAAGAAATCGCAGCGCATCCGCGAGATCCATCCGCCGTTCATCAGCATGGTGCGCGAGGTGCTGGACCGCGGCGTGGCCAGCGGCGACTTCCGGCCCGGCATCGACCCGAACCAGCTCTACATCTCGATCGCGGCGCTGGGCTACTACTACCTGACCAACCAGTACACGCTGTCGGTGATCTACAACCGCGAACTGGGCGCGCCGGCGGCGCTGGCCGAGCGGCTGGACGCGATCCTCGACATGGTGCTGCGCTACGTGCTGGCGGACCCGCGGGCCCAGCTCGGCTGAGCGCGGGCCCGGTGCAGGCCGCGCCCGGCCGGCGGACCCGGGCGCAGGCGGACGCGTTCTCCGCCGCATCGGGAGGATTCGTGCGATGGGTTCGCGGTTGCGGGTTGTCGGAAGGGCCGCGGTGCTGGCGGCCGGGGTCGGCGCATGCGTGCCGGCGCAGCAGGGCGCGGCACCGGCTGGCGGCAGGCTTGGCGTCGCCACGCTGAACCAGACGCTGACCGGCAACACGCTGGTCGCCAGCCGCGCCGGCGGTGGCGGCGACTATTGCGCCTTCCACTCGACCGAGGCGGTGCTGAGCGGCTCTCTGATCGTCCGCGGCACCGATCGCGGCCAGCCCTATCGCGGGACGTGGCGGGTGGAGGCGCAGCCGGACGTGCGCGATTCAGCGGCTGCGGGGGCGGCGGGCTTCGTCTGCTACTCGTTCCCCGACGCCGGCGTGTTCGCCGAATGCCGCATGCTGCGCACCGACGCCGGCGGCGGCGTGACGGTGCTGGACCGGGCGGGACATGTCTATGCCAGCGGGCGCATCGTGGCGGGCGACGCCTGCGGCGGCTGAGCCCGCCTATTTGACGATCGGGATCTTCGAGCGGTCGATGGTCAGCGCGACCGCGATGATCAGCATGCCGCCGAACACTGCCTGCTGGATGAAGATGTCGACGTTGAGGAAGGTCATGCCGGTGCGCACCACCGTGATGATCAGCGCGCCGACCAAGGTGCGCCAGATGCTGCCGACGCCGCCGGTGATGGCGGTGCCGCCGACGATGACCGCGGCGATCGCCGGCAGCAGCAGCTGGTTGGCCAGCGTCGGCGAGCCGCTGGCCAGTCGCCCGCCGAGAATGACCCCGGCCAACCCGGCGGCAGCGCCCGACAGCACGAAGGCGATCACCTTGTGCAGGCCGACGCGGATGCCGGCGGCGATGGCGGCCGGCTCGCCGGCGCCGATCGCCTGGCTGAAGCGGCCGAAGGCAGTGTAGCGCTGCACCAGGGTGCCGGCGACCAGTACGATCGCGCCGATGACCACCTCGTCCGGCACGCCGAACACCGAGCCGGTGATCCAGCCGGTGTAGATCCGCTCGGTCTCGCCCAGCGTGATCGCCTGGGCGTCGGACAGCAGCAGCGCGGCACCGGCGGCCACCCCGCCGATGGCCAGAGAGGCGATGAATGACGGGATCCGCAGCACGACGTGCGACATGCCGGTGACCAGGCCGACCATCGCGCCGACCCCGATCGCAACGACGAAGGCGAGATAGCCCAGCGGCAGCAGCAGCAGCGCGACCAGCACGCTGGCCAGCGAGGCGACCGCCTGGATCGAAAGGTCGATGCCGCCAAGCATGATGACGAAGGTGACGCCGACGCCGAGCACGAACAGCGTGGCGGTGTCCGAGGCGATGCCCAGCAGGGTCTGCGGGTTGACGAACTGCGGCTGGAAGGCGCCGACGATCACCACCAGCACGACCAGCGTGATGATCGGCATGGCCTGGCGCATGGTGTCGCGGCTCAAGCGCGTCTGCATCGCGATTCCGCCCTCCGCCGCCTCAGACCATGTGCTCGATCAGTTCGACCTGCTCGGGCTTTGCGCCCGGGCGCGCGTCGAACCGCCGGGTCACGCGGCCGTCGCGCATCACCAGGATGGTGTGGCTCAGCCCGATCGTCTCCTCCAGGGTGTCGGCGATCAGGATGACCGCGATGCCTTCGGCCGACATCGCCCGGACCAGGTCGTAGACCTCTTCCTTCGCGCCGACGTCGAGGCCGCGGGTGGGATGGTCGAGGATGACGATGCGGGTGCGCGCGTTCATCCACTTGGCCAGCACCACCTTCTGCTGGTTGCCGCCCGACAGGTTGAGGCAGAGCGCGCGGATGCCCGGCGTGCGGATGTGCAGCCGCTCGACCCATTCGCGGGCCAGCGACGCCTCCTTGGCGTGGTCGATGACGCCGCCGCGCATCACGGTCTTCAGGTTGGCCAGCGTCATGTTGGCGCTGACCGACAGGAACAGCACCAGGCCCTCGTTGCGCCGCTCGCGCGGGATGTAGCCGATGCGCCGGCGCACCGCGTCCGACGGGCTGGCGATCCGTACCGGCGTTCCGTCGATCCGGATTTCGCCTTCCGACGGCCGGCTGAAGCCGAACAGGGTGCGGCAGACCTCCTCGCGGCCGGACCCGATCACCCCGGCGATGCCGAGTATCTCGCCCTCGTGCAGGTCGAAGTCGACGTCCTGGTAGTGACCCTTGAGGCCGAGGCCCCGCGCCGACAGCACCACGTTGTCGGCGAATGGGCGCTGCGCCGATTCGCGGTAATACTCGGCATGGCGGTCGCGGCCGACCATCAGCTGGTGCAGCCGGTGGGTGTCGGCGCCCGCCGCCGGCAGCTCGGCCACCACCGCGCCGTCCTTCATCACATAGACCCGGTCGCTGATCGCCAGCACCTCGTCAAGCCGGTGCGAGACGAAGACGAACGACGCCCGCACCTTCAGCTCGCGCACGCGGGCGAACAGGATGTCGATGTCGGCCTGCTCCAGCACCGACGTCGGCTCGTCGAGCAGGATGACCAGGTGGCCCTCGGCCAGCTCCTCCAGCGTCAGCGCCTTGGCCAGTTCCACCATCTGCCGGGTGGCGAAGCCCAGGTCCGAGGTCAGGCTGGCCGGGTCGACGTCGACATGCACCTTCTCCAGCTGGCGGCGGGCGGCGGCATAGAGGTCGCGCCAACGGATGATGCCGGCCGTGGCGAAGCGGCGCTCGGCGCCGAGATAGATGTTCTGGCCGACGGTCAGGTTGGGCAGCAGCGAC
>JAWKYB010000029.1 GCA_041396705.1 Alphaproteobacteria bacterium | reverse complement strand
CGAAGTTCGGCACCGCGTAGCCGAGGAAGGCCAGCGTCATCACCGCGCTGCCGAGCCACGACTTGCGATAGAGCGCGGCCAGAATGCCGAGCGGCAGCGACAGCAGGAAGGTGAAGGCGAGCCCGCTGCCGATCAGCTGCAGCGACGGGCCGATCCGCTCGGCGACGATGTCGGCGACCGGTCGGCGCTCGATGAACGACAGGCCGAACTCGCCTTCGACGAACGACCGCAGATAGGCGAGGTATTGCGACCAGATCGAGCCGTCGAGACCGTAATAGGCGGTCAGCGCGATCCGATCCTCCTGGGTCATGCCCTCGCGAATGACGAAGTCGATCGCGTCGCCGGACAGCCGGGTGGCGAAGAAGACCGCGGTGACGATGAAGAAGATCGTCGCCAGCGCCCGCACGATCCGCCCTGCCACGTAGTCCAGCATCGCTGATCCGGCCCACCGCCCCGCTGTGCCCGACGATCGCGGCCGCAGGGAACCGAGTCCGGTCGCGGCCACTTGTCTATACAGCTAGCGGCGCACTGTTACGGCCGACCGGCGCTTTTGTTGCACCCGGATGAATTCCGCTGTGGATAACCGGATTCTGCCAGCCGGCGGTGCCAAATGAATTTTGTTTTGGTTATAAGGGGTTGAAATATATTCCTGCGACGACGACTGAGCCGAGACACGGCCGTCGCGCGTCAGGCAAACCGAGGGGGATCGGGCGGCGAGGCTGGCGACCCCTACGGGATTCGAACCCGTGTTGCCGCCGTGAAAGGGCGGTGTCCTAGGCCTCTAGACGAAGGGGTCGGCGGGCGATCTGATAGGCGACGCCGGGGGATTGGTCAAGGAGCTTAGCCGGCGCGGGCTAAGGCTTCGCTAAGCCCGGCACCGCGGGCGCCGGCACCGCCCCCGGATCAGGCGGCCGCGTCAGGCAGCCGGGTCAGGCGGCTGTTGCGGCGTCGTCGATGGTGAGCAGGGCGCTGTCCTGGCCGCGCCAGCGGTCGCGGCGCAGGGTGCCGGCGATGTCGACCAGGCGGTCGCGGGCCGCGAACAGGCGCGCGCCCAGCGGCGTGTCGCCGACGCGGAACGCCATCGCCTTGGCGCCGCGGCCGGTGGCATCCTCCAGCCGGCAGCGCAGGTGGGCGCCGTCGCCGACCGGCTCGACATGGGCCAGCCTGACGCCAAGCCAGGCGAAGCGCGGGCGCGGGTTGCCGCTGCCGAACGGCTCCAGCCGGTCGACCGCATCGACCACGTCGAGCCCGATGCCGGCGAGCGACAGGGTGGCGTCGATGTTCAGCGTCGGCTCCAGCGGCCGGTTGCCGGTCTGGTCGCCGATGCGCGCGGCGAGGAAGGCACGCGTGTCCTCCAGCCGGTCCGCCGCCACGGTCAGGCCCGCCGCCATCCGGTGGCCGCCGCCGTTGACCAGCAGCCCGGCCTGGCGCGCGGCGATCACCGCGGCGCCAAGGTCGACGCCGGCGACCGAGCGGCCCGAGGCCTTGACCTGGGCGCCGTCGTAGCCGCCGACGAAGGCGGGGCGGTGATACCGGTCCTTCAGCCGCGCCGCGACGATGCCGACGACGCCGGGGTGCCAGCCGGGGTCGGCCAGCAGGATCAGGCCGTCGGCGACGCCCTCGCCGCGCTCGACCCGGGCAATGGCCTGGTCGAGCGCCGCCGCTTCCAGCTCGCGCCGCTCCTGGTTCAGCGCGTGCAGCCGCGCCGCCAGCCCGGCCGCCTCGACCGGGTCGTCGGTGCGCAGCAGGCGGGCGCCGAGGTCGGCCTCGCCGACCCGCCCGCCGGCATTGATGCGCGGACCGATCACATAGCCGAGGTGGAAGGCGTTGGGCGCCTCGTCGAGGCCGGCGACCGCGGCGAGCGCGTCGAGCCCGACATTCTCGCGGCCGGCCATCACCTTCAGCCCCTGGGCGACCAGGGCGCGGTTGAGGCCGACCAGGGGCACCACGTCGCAGACCGTGCCGACCGCGACCAGGTCGAGCAGCCCCATCAGCGCATATTCCGCCCGGCCCGCGAAGTACCCCGCCTTGCGCAGTCGGCGGCCCACCGCCACCGCCAGCATGAAGGCGACGCCGACGGCGGCCAGCGCGCCGAGCCCGCTGCCGTCGTCGAGCCGGTTCGGGTTGACCACGGCGCAGCCGGCCGGCAGGCGCGGCTCGGCCTGGTGATGGTCGACCACGCTGACGTCGAGGCCGGCCGCGACCGCGTCGGCCAGCGGCTCGAACGCGGTGGTGCCGCAGTCGACCGTCAGGCACAGCCCGGCGCCCGCGGCGCGCAGCCGACGCAGCGCCGGCGCATTGGGGCCGTAGCCCTCCGCCAGCCGGTCGGGGATGTAGACCGTGACGTCGGCGCCGAGCGCGGTGAGATAGCGGTGCAGCAGCGCCGACGAGGTGGCGCCGTCGACGTCGTAGTCGCCGAAGACGGCGATGCGCTCGCCGCCGGTGACCGCCGCCGCGATGCGGGCGGCCGCCGCGTCCATGTCGGCCAGGGTCGACGGATCGGGCATGGCGTCGCGCAGCCGCGGCTCCAGCCACGCGCCGGCGCCGTCGACGTCGAGCCCGCGGCCGGCCAGCAGCCGCGCGGCCACGTCCGGCACGCCGTGGGCGCGCGCGATCGCCGCCGCCATCCGCTCCGCCGCGGCGGGGTCGGCCGCGGCGTCGGCACGCCAGACCCAGCGCCGGCCGGTGAACGAGCGGGCGCGGTCGGGCAGTCCGGGAACGACTCCGTCGGGCATGGCTGCAGTCTAGCGCGGCCGCCGCGCGGGCCTGCTCATTTCCGGCTGAAGGTCGGGTCGAGCTGGGCCTTGCGGGCGAAGGAGTGGGTAGCCTCGATCTCGCGCACCGTGCCGGTCTTCGAGCGCATCACCAGCGAATGGGTGCGCGCGCCCTCGGCATAGATGCGCACACCGCGCAGCATCGGGCCGTCGGTGACGCCGGTGGCGGCGAACATGACGTTGCCGGAGGCGAGGTCGAGCAGGCCGTATTTGCGGTCGTAGTCGGCGATGCCGCAGCGGTCGGCGCGGGCGCGTTCCTCGTCGTTGCGGAACACCAGCCGGCCCTGCATCTGGCCGCCGATGCAGCGCAGCGCCGCGGCGGCCAGCACCCCCTCCGGCGCGCCGCCGGTGCCCATGTAGATGTCGACGCTGGTGTCGGGCCGCGAGGTGGCGATCACGCCGGCGACGTCGCCGTCCTGGATCAGCATGATGCGGGCGCCGGCGGCGCGCACGTCGGCGATCAGCTCGGCATGGCGCGGCCGGTTGAGGATGCAGACCAGCAGGTCGTCGACCGCCTTGCCCTTGGCCTCCGCCAGCGCGTTCAGGTTGTCGTGGACCGGCCGGTCGAGGTCGACCACGCCGTCGCAGGCCGCCGCCGACCGCGATCTTGTTCATGTGGACAGCCGGCGGAGTGTGGCTGCTCTCCTCCAAGCAGCGCCACCACCGACATGGCGGTTATGCCGCCCATGGCGGTGATGGTGGTGCCCTCCAGCGGGTCGAGCGCGATGTCGATGCGCGGGCCGCCCTTGCCGCCGACGCCGAGCCCGACCGGCTCGCCGACATAGAGCATCGGCGCCTCGTCGCGCTCGCCCTCGCCGATCACCACCTTGCCGTCGATGGCCAGCCCGTTCAGCGCCCGGCGCATGGCGTCGACGGCGGCGCGGTCGGCCGCCTCCTCGTCGCCGCGGCCGACCTGGCGGGCGGCGGCCAGCGCCGCCGCCTCGGTGACGCGCACAGCCTCCAGCGCCAGGTTGCGGTCGCTCTGGCTGATCGCGGCGGCCTTGCCGGCCGCCTCGCTGTTGCTGGCGTTCATCGGACCCTCCCCGGTCGTGGTCGGTTGCGGCAGAGCCTAGCGCAAGCCGGCGACAGGCGGGTGAATTTCCGCCGACGCCGCCGTTACAAAGCCTCTATGCGAATCATCCGGGCGGGCTCGGCCATCGCCTCCAGGCCGTCGATCGCGGCCAGCGCCGCGCGCATCGCCGCCTCCTCCGATTCGTGGGTGGTCATCACCACCGGCACGATGCTGTCCGGCGCGCGGCCGCGCTGGATGATCGCCTCCATGCTGATCGCCGCGTCGCGCAGGATGGCGGAGACCGCGGCGATCACGCCGGGGCGGTCGCGCACCATCAGCCGCACGTAGTAGGCGCCGACATGGTGCTCCATCGGCGAGCGCTTCGCCGGCGCCAGCCGGTCGGCCGGCACCCCCAGCATCGGCGCGCGCCGGCCGGCGGCGAGGTCGATCAGGTCGGCGACCACGGCCGAGGCGGTCGGCCCGGCGCCGGCGCCGCGGCCGGTGTAGACGCTGTCGTCGACGAAGTCGCCCTGGGCCACCACGGCGGTGAACACGCCGTCGACATGGGCGATCGGCGCGGCCAGCGGCACCATGCACGGATGCACGCGCTGCTCGACGCCATAGCCGGTGCGGCGCGCGCTGCCGATCAGCTTGATGCGGAAGCCGAGCTCGTCGGCGAAGGCGATATCGACCGGCGAGACGTGGCGGATGCCCTCGATGTGCACGCCGGCGAAGTCGATCTCGGTGCCGAAGGCGATGCTGGCCAGGATCGACAGCTTGTGGGCCGCGTCGATGCCGTCGACGTCGAAGGTCGGGTCGGCCTCGGCATAGCCCAGCTTCTGCGCCTCCTCCAGCACGGCGCCGAAGGCGCGGCCGGTCTCGCGCATCGTGGTCAGGATGTAGTTGCAGGTGCCGTTGAGGATGCCGTAGACGCGCTCGATGCGGTTGCCGGCCAGGCCCTCGCGCAGCGCCTTGACGATGGGGATGCCGCCGGCGACCGCCGCCTCGAACGCCAGCGGCGCACCGTTGGCCTCGGCCAGCCGGGCGAGCGCGTTGCCGTGCTCGGCGATCATCGCCTTGTTGGCGGTGACCACGCCGCGACGCGCCTTCAGCGCGGTCTCGGCCAGCGCCAGTGCCGGGCCGTCGGCGCCGCCGATCAGCTCGACCACCGCGTCGATGCCGTCGTCGCGTGCCAGCGAGACCGGGTCGTCGACCCAGCGATAGCCGGAGATGTCGACGCCGCGGTCGCGGCCGCGGCTGCGCGCGCTGACGGCGACCACCTGCAGCGGCCGCCCGGCGCGCGCGGCGATGGCGTCGCCGTGCGCCTGCAGCATCCTGACGACGCCGACGCCGACCGTGCCGAGGCCGGCCAGCCCGATCCGCAGCGGCTGGGTCATTGCGCGGCCAGCGCCGCGGGCATCGGCTGGCGTTGCAGGAACCGGCGGATCGAGCGCACCGCCTGGCGGGTACGGTGCGGGTTCTCGACCAGGGCGATGCGCACGTGCGCGTCGCCGTATTCCCGAAGCCGACGCCGGGCGAGACCGCGACCTGGGCCTCCTGCAGCAGCAGCTTGGAGAACTCCAGCGAGCCGTAGGCGGCATAGGGCTCCGGGATCGGCGCCCAGGCGAACATGGTCGCCGGCGGCCGCGGGATGCGCCAGCCGGCGGCGGCGAGACCGTCGATCAACACCTCGCGCCGTTCCTTGTAGACCGCGCGGATCTCGTCGACGCAGTCCTGCGGGCCGTTCAGGGCGGTCGCCGCCGCCACCTGGATCGGCGTGAACGCGCCGTAGTCGAGATAGGACTTCACCCGGGCAAGCGCACCGACCAGCTTGCGGTTGCCGACCGCGAAGCCGATGCGCCAGCCGGGCATGTTGTAGGTCTTCGACATCGAGCTGAACTCGACCGCGATGTCCTTGGCGCCGGGCACCTGCAGCACCGACGGCGGCGGGTTGCCGTCGAAATAGATCTCGGAATAGGCGACGTCGCTGAGCAGGTAGACCTCGTGGTGGCGGCACATGCCGACCACCTCGGCGTAGAAGTCCAGGCTTGCGACCTGCGCGGTCGGGTTCGACGGATAGTTGATGACCAGCGCCACCGGCTTCGGCACCGAATGGCGGATCGCCCGCTCCAGCGCCGACAGGAAGTGCGGGCCGGGCTCGTTGGCAGCGTCGCTGACCACCGGCAGGTGGCGCACCGAGCCGCCGGCGATGATGAAGCCGAAGGCGTGGATCGGATAGCTCGGGTTCGGCACGATCACCACGTCGCCCGGGCTGGTGATCGCCTGGGCGAGGTTGGCCAGCCCCTCCTTGGAGCCGAGGGTGACGATCGCCTCCTGCTCCGGGTCGATCTCCACCCCGAAGCGGCGGCCGTAGTAGCCGGCGATGGCGCGCCTGAGCCCCGGAATGCCGCGCGAATTGGAATAACGGTGGGTGCGGGCGTCGCGCACCGTCTCCACCAGCTTGTCGACGATGTGCTGCGGCGTGGCCCCGTCCGGGTTGCCCATGCCGAAATCGATGATGTCCTGCCCGGCGGCGCGTGCCGCGGCCTTCATGGCGTTCACCTGGGCGAACACATAGGGCGGCAGGCGCTTGATCCGGTAGAATTCCTGGTCCATTGCGAAGTCTCGGCGTGGGCCGGGGCTTCGGCCGCCCGGCATTGGCCTGTTTGCGCCGTCGAGCGGCTAGTTCAGGTAGAGCTCGGCCCGCTGGTTGCCGACCTCGCCGGTCTCCATCCATTCGTGGAACACCGGCTGGGCGTCGCCGACGGCATAGACCAGCACGCGGTCGGCCGGCGCGCCCAGGCTGACGAGCGCACGCGCCACCGCCGTCGCCCGCCGGACCGAGAGGTCGTAGTTGATCGCCCGCGCCCGGTTCGGGTCCATCACCGCGGTGCGCGAACTGGCATGGCCGACCACGGTCACCGTGCGGCCGGTCTGGCCGATCAGGGTGACCACGTCGCGCAGCACGCCGCGGTCGCGACCGTCCAGGTTGTCGGACCCCAGCACGAAGTTGATGGTGGCGACCAGCACCGGCCCCTGCGGCAGCTGGGGTGCGATCGGTTGGGCGATCGGCTGTGCAATCGGCTGGGCGACCGCCGTCGCCAGCGACGCCTGCGCGGCCGGTACCGCCGGCGGCGTCGCGCTGCCGGTGACGGTCGGCGCCAGCGGCCGCTGCTCGGCCAGCGCCGCCGTGCGCTCGGCCTCCGTCGACTGGGTGTCCGGGCGGTTCGGCACCGTGGCCAGGCTGGGGAAGGTCTCGTCCGCCCGCAGCGTCACCCCGCTGGGCCCGGTATAGAGCGCCTCGTCGCTGCTGAACCAGTCGCTGCACCCGGTCGCCAGCAAGGCGATCGCGAGCGCGGCCCCGGCCCTGGTGGCATTTCGCATCGTCGCCGCCCCTGTCGTCACCGACTCCTTCATGAAGCATTGGGTAACCGATTGCGGTAGCGAACGTCCAGCGGAACGGCAGCCGCAGGACGCTGCCGATGCGGCCGGCGCGCGGCAGCGGTTTTCATGGTGCAGTGCAGCACGGATGGTGCTAAGCACCGGGCCTTGCACACGATCCTGCGACATCCCTTGCCGCCATCGCCCCGCACACCAACATCCCGGTGCACGCAGCCGGCCGGTGCGGCTATTCTGCCGTGACCGGCGCGCAGGCGGACCGGCAGCCGAGCCAAGCGAAGGAACCCGACATGGCCGACGACAACGCGACGCAGCAGACGATTCCCGATCCGGTGGCGATCGCCCAGACCGTCGCGAAGATCGCCGAGCGCAGCCAGAAGATCGTCGTCGACTTCATGCAGCGGCAGAACGGCCAGTCCGGCGGCCAGTTCGGCATGTCCGACCCGCTGAACGTCGCCGGCGCCTTCGTCGAGATGACCACCCAGATGATGGCCAACCCGGCCAAGCTGGTGAAGGCGCAGATCGACCTGTGGCAGACCTATGTCGACCTGTGGACCAACTCGGCCAAGCGGATGATGGGCCACGAGACCGAGCCGCTGATCATGCCGGAGCGCGGCGACCGCCGCTTCAAGCACTCGGACTGGGACGACAACGCCCTGTTCGACTTCGTCAAGCAGAGCTACCTGCTGACCGCGCGCTGGATGCAGTCGACCGTGCGCAGCGTCGACGGTCTCGACGACAAGACCGCCAAGAAGGTCGATTTCTACACCCGCCAGTTCGTCGATGCGATGGCACCGTCGAACTTCGTCGTCACCAACCCCGAGGTTCTTCGCACGACGGTTGAAAGCGGTGGCGACAACCTGTTGAAAGGGTTGGATAACCTGCTGCGCGATCTGGAGCGCGGCAAGGGCCAGCTCCACATCAAGATGACCGAGAGCGACGTGTTCAAGCTGGGCGAGAACATCGCCGTGACGCCCGGCAAGGTCGTCTACCCGAACGATTTCCTGCAGCTGCTGCAGTACCAGCCGACCACCGAGAAGGTGTTCAAGAAGCCGCTGCTGATCATCCCGCCGTGGATCAACAAGTACTACATCCTCGACCTGCAGCCGAAGAACTCGTTCATCAAGTGGGCGGTCGACCAGGGCCACACCGTGTTCGTCGTGTCCTGGGTCAACCCGGACCGCGAGATGGCGCAGCAGAGCTTCGAGCACTACATGCTGGACGGGCCGCTGGCCGCGCTGGGCGCGATCGAGAAGGCGACCGGCGAGAAGAGCGTCAACGTCATCGGCTATTGCCTGGGCGGCACCCTGCTGGCCTGCGCCCTGGCCTACATGAAGGCGAAGGGCGACAAGCGGGTGGCCAGCGCCACCTTCTTCACCACGATGATCGACTTCTCCGAGCCCGGCGAGCTCGGCGTGTTCATCGACGAGGAGCAGCTGGCGACGCTGGAGGAGCGGATGGCCCAGCGCGGCTTCCTGGAGGGCCACGAGATGGCCACCACCTTCAACATGCTGCGCGCCAACGACCTGATCTGGACCTTCGTGGTCAACAACTACCTGATGGGCAAGGACCCGTTCCCCTTCGACCTGCTGCACTGGAACTCGGATTCCACGCGGATGCCGGCCGCGATGCACAGCTTCTACCTGCGCAACATGTACCAGGAGAACCGGCTGGTGGTGCCCGGCGGCATCACGCTGGACGGCGTGCCGATCGACCTGTCGACCGTGGACACGCCCAGCTTCTTCCTGTCGACGCGCGAGGACCATATCGCGCCGTGGACCTCGACCTTCGCCGCCACCAACCTGTTCGCCGGCCCGGTCAGGTTCTGCCTGGCCGCGTCGGGCCACATCGCCGGCGTGATCAACCCGCCGGGCGCCAACAAATACTCCTACTGGACCGCCAGCCGCGCCGCGAAGACGGCGGAGACCTGGCTGCGCAACGCCGCCGAGACGCCGGGCAGCTGGTGGCCGGAATGGCAGAAGTGGATCGAGAAGCAGGCCGGACCGCTGGTCGCCGCCCGCAAGCCGGGCGACGGCAAGCTGAAGCCGATCGAGGACGCGCCCGGCAGCTACGTCCGCGTGCTGGCGCAGGACTGAGCGGCGGCCGGCCGGCCGGACGGGAGAACCGGGCAGGCAAAGACACGGCGGAGGAATGCGATGCCGCTGACGATCTGCAACAACGTCGACCACGCGGGCCTGGCCAACGACATCCTCGACCGCGCTCTCAGAATCAATCTTCGTCACCGCGGCGGGGCCGGCATGGGCGGCTATTGCGTGGCCAACAACACTGCGCAGGCCACCGCACTCGGCACCCAGGGCGCCGGTCCGTGCCAGATCATCGTGGTACACAAGGCCAACGGCATCGGCGCCGTCGGCCACTACGCCGCAAACCCCGATCCCAGGGCGATCCTCGCCGGCCTCGTCAGCATGGTCGTCGCGGTCGGCGGCGTGCCGATCGACACCATCGTGTTTGCGGCTGGGGATGGCGTCGGCCCCACCAATCTGCAGCAGAAGGCATATGAAATGCTGATCGTTGCCGGCGCCAGCCACCGCTATCCGGGGGCGACGGTGCTGTGGCCCACCTTCCCCGCCGGCGAGGCGAACTGGGGATCGTGCATCTATCTGCCGCTCAGCAGCGAACTTGCCCTGTTCGACTTGCTGCCCGGCAATTTCGGCGGCCAGGCCGACCCGGGCGCAGGCGTCTCGGAGCGGAACTACCGGCCCTATCCCTAAAGCGGTCTGCCTCACAGCCTCCGGTACATCACATGGGCGTCGACCAGGCGGCCCAGCGCCAGGTTGTCGAACGCCTCCGGGATGGTGCCGATCACCGCGAAGCCCAGGTCGCGCCACAGCGCGACGGCGGGGCGTTGGTGCTGACCACCAGGTTGAACTGCATCGCGCGATAGCCGAGCCGCCGTGCCTCGGCCAGCGCATGCGCGCCCAGCAGCCGGCCGACGCCGCGGCCGCGCGCGGCCGGCGCAACCATGAAGCTGGCGTTGGCAACGTGCGCGCCCAGCCCGGGCTGGTTGTCCTTGACGATGTAGCTGCCGACGACGGCGCCGTCGGCCTCGGCGACGAAGGCGTGCTTGTCGGCGGCGAGCCAATAGGCCAGCGCGGTCGCCCGGTCGGTATCCGGCGGGAAGGCATAGGCGTCGCCGGCGCGGACCACGGCGTGGAAGATCGCCCAGATGCCGTCGGCATCCGCCGCGACGGCCGGCCGGATCGCTGTCGGCGATGCGTGCGTGTCCATGGCCCAGGATGCGGTCGCCGCCGCCGGGATGCAAACGGCGCGACACCGCCCGCGGCATTTCGCGGCGTTCCGTTACATTTCTTCGCATTTGTCTAACAAATGTAGTTGGGAATCCGCCGTGCCGATCCGTACCTTCCCGCTTGTCGCCGCACGCGCTGTCGGGGCGCCCATCGGTGGGGGACTCATGGGCAAGCTCATTTCGGCAGGTCTGTTGTGCGGCGCCGCAGCGCTCATCGCGCTCACCGGCGACCTGTTCGGCGAGCGCGACGCCCGGGCGGTGGTCTGCGGCGCCGCCGACGGTTGGATCGGCGCGGCGCACGACAGCCCAACGCCGCCGCACTGCTTGCCGGCCGAGTGGGGACCGGCATAGCGGCGGGCGTTCCGCGAGCGCAATCGCTGCCGCCACGGTCATCCTTGTGGGGGAGGATCCGTGGGGGCAGCACCCGGCGCAGGCCCGCTGCACGCGGCCGCGCCAGCATCCAGACGGCAACCGGCGATCGGGCCGGCCGGCCCGCGGCGCACAGGCAGAGCGCGCGGCGCCGGCCGGCCTTCGGCGTCGTCAGGCCGGCCGGCCGGTCGGTGTGAACGGGCGGAACTCGATGCCGAGGCGGCGTCGGGCCGGGCCGACGTCGAACGCCTTGTCCTCGGCCGTACGCCGCAGCGTCGCCGCCGACCGGCAGCCGCAGCCGCAGGCGGCGAGCCCGTCGAGCAGCGCCGCCACCGGCCGCACCGGCACCGGCACGATCCAGGCGCGGCGGCCGACCGCGGCCGCGCAGGCGCGGGCGAAATCGCGATAGCTGATCGGCGCCGGCCCGGCCAGCACGATCGGCTCGCCGGGTGCCTCCGGCGCGGTCAGCGCCGCCATGAACGCCGCCACCACGTCGTCGCCGTGGACCGGCTGCACGCTGTGGCGGCCGCCGTCGAGGCAGCGGGGTCGGCACCGGCAGGATGCGCGGCCAGCGCCGATAGTAGCCGGTCAGCACGCTGACCGTGCGCTCGCCCTCCAGCCCATAGATCATCGACGGATGCAGCATCACCGCCTCGACCGGCGAAGCGGCGCGGAACGCCTGGAATGCCGCCTCGCCCGCCCGCACCGCGTCGGCCGCGGCGTCGGGCAGGCGCGTGAACTTGCGCGTGCTGCCGGTGACGATCGCGCGGACGCAGGTCGGCGGCAGAGCCTGCAGCACGGCCCCGGCAAGCGGGCGTGGGCCAGGCTGACCACGTGGGTCGCCCCGGCCAGTGCGGCCGGCAGCCCTCCGGCCGGGTCAGGTCGCACAGCCGGTGGGTGCAGCCCGGCGCCCGCGCGCGCAGGCGCTCGGCATCGCGGCCGACCGCGACGACGTCGTGGCCGGCCGCGACCATCGCCGCGGCGACCCGGCGCCCGGGCTTGCTGGTCGCCGCGATCAGCGCGAGCCGCATCGCGGTCAACCGGCGTCGCGGTATTCGGCGGCCAGCGCGGCGTAGCGGGCGGCGCTGGCCGGGATGTCGGCCGCCTCTTCCGGCGTCAGCCGGCGGATCGCCTTGGCCGGCCGGCCGGCCCAGACCTCGCCGGCCGGCACGCGCTTGCCCGGCGTCACCAGCGCGCCGGCGGCGACCATCGCGCCGCTTTCCACCACCGCGCCGTCCATCACGCAGGCCTGCATGCCGACGAAGCAGCCGTCGTGCAGGGTGCAGTCGTGCAGCAGCGCCATGTGGCCGACCGTGACGTCGTCGCCGATATGGGTGCCCTGCCCGATCCGCGACACATGCACCACCGTGCCGTCCTGGATGTTGGTGCGCGCGCCGATTCGCACCACATTCACATCGCCGCGCACGATCACGCCGAACCACAGGCCGGTCTGCGCGCCGACCCAGACGTCGCCGGCGACCACCGCCGTCGAGGCGACGAAGGCGTCGGGCGCGATGCGCGGCAGCACCGCGCGATAGGCCAGGATCGGCATGGTTGGGGCGACCCGCTGTTAACCCGGTATTGAACGACGGCCGACACAGTTGTCCCCGCTTCCCGGCGGGTCAAGGTGCAGAATCCTTGCCGGCGGGGTCCACGCGATGGATAACGCGGCACGACAGTCCCCCGGGCGGCCGATTTGCCGAGCGCCGCCATCCGGCAAGAGGAACGCATGAAGACAGCACTGATCACCGGCATCACCGGCCAGGACGGCTCCTACCTGGCCGAGCTGCTGATCGCCAAGGGCTACGAGGTGCATGGCGTGATCCGCCGGTCGTCCAGCTTCAACACCGGCCGGATCGACCACCTCTACCAGGATCCGCACAAGATGAACGTGCCGCTGCGGCTGCACTATGGCGACCTCAGCGACGGTGCCGGCATGCGCCGGATCATCGGCGAGACCGCGCCGGACGAGATCTACAACCTCGGCGCCCAGAGCCACGTGCGCGTGTCGTTCGACCAGCCGGAGTTCACCGCCGACGTGGTCGGCGTCGGCGCGCTGCGGGTGCTGGAGGCGGTGCGCGACGCCCAGCAGGCGCTGGGCAAGCGGATCAAATACTACCAGGCCGGTTCGTCGGAGATGTTCGGCGCCGCCGCGCCGCCGCAGGACGAGAACACGCCGTTCTATCCGCGCAGCCCCTATGCGGTGGCGAAGGTCGCGGCCCACTGGTACGCGATCAACTACCGCGAGGCCTACGACCTGTTCGTCTGCAACGGCATCCTGTTCAACCACGAGAGCCCGCGCCGCGGCGAAACCTTCGTCACCCGCAAGATCACCCGCGCGCTGACCCGCATCAAGCTGGGCCTGCAGGACAAGCTGTATCTCGGCAACCTCAGCGCGAAGCGCGACTGGGGCTTCGCCGGCGACTATGTCGAGGCGATGTGGCGGATGCTGCAGGCCGACGCGCCCGACGACTATGTGGTGGCGACCGGCGAGGCGTATTCGGTGCAGCAGTTTCTCGACCTCGCCGCCGGGATGGTCGGGCTCGACCCGAAGCGGATCGTCGAGACCGACCCGCGCTATCTGCGTCCGACCGAGGTCGACCACCTGCTCGGCGATCCGTCGAAGGCCCGCGCAAAGCTGGGCTGGACGCCGACGGTCAGCTTCGAAGGCCTGGTGCGGATGATGGTGGAGCACGACATGGAACTGGCGCGGCAGGAGGCGGTCCTGCGCGAGGCCGGCATGTCGCCGAACATGAGGGCAGCCTCCGGTGGATAAGCACAGCAGGATCTACGTCGCCGGCCATCGCGGCCTGGTCGGCTCCGCCGTCATGCGCAAGCTGGCGGCGGCCGGCCACGACCGGCTGATCGTCCGGACCAGCAAGGAGCTGGACCTGCGCGACGCCCGCGCGGTCGACGCATTCTTCGCGGCGGAACGGCCGGAATACGTGTTCATGGCTGCTGCCAAGGTCGGCGGCATCCACGCCAACAACACCTATTCCGGCGACTTCATCCGCGACAACCTGATGATCCAGAACGCGGTGATCGACGCGGCCCACCGCCACGGCGTGGCCAAGTTCATGTTCCTCGGCTCGTCGTGCATCTATCCGCGGATGGCGCCGCAGCCGATCCCGGAGACGGCGCTGCTGAGCGGCCCGCTGGAGCCGACCAACCAGGCCTATGCCGTCGCCAAGATCGCCGGCATCGAGCTGTGCCGTTCGCTGCGGGTGCAGTACGGCTTCGACGCAATCAGCGTGATGCCGTCGAACCTGTACGGCCCGGGCGACAATTTCGACCTGGAGAACGCCCATGTGCTGCCGGCGCTGATGCACCGCTTCCACAATGCGCGCCAGGCCGGCGACGCCGAGGTGACCGTGTGGGGCAGCGGCAAGCCGCGACGCGAGTTCCTGCATGTCGACGACCTGGCCGACGCGCTGCTGTTCCTGATGCACGAGTATGACGACGAGGCGATCGTCAACGTCGGCGCCGGCGACGACATCGCCATCGGCGACCTCGCCCAGCTGATCAAGGACACGGTCGGCTTCGAGGGCCGGCTGACCCTGGACGCCAGCAAGCCCGACGGCATGCCGCGCAAGCTGCTGGACAGCACCAAGATCAACGGCCTCGGCTGGAGGCCGCGCATCCCGCTCGACGAAGGCGTGGCCGGCACCTATCGCTGGTTCGTCGACCACCTGGCCGACGCCCGGCGCTGACGCGGCAGGCCTGACGCGGAGTGCAACAGCGCACCCTCCCCCGCAGCGGGTGAGGGTTGGGGAGAGGGCGGTGGCACGATCCTCTTTGACCGCAGTCATGCCCGGGCAAGAGAGCTCTTGCCCGCGCGCTGCCGCCTGCCTTCCAGCAACGCGCCGTCGCCCCCACCCCCACCCACCCCCCGTCCGGGGGGCGGGGGGGGCGCCGCCCGCCCGCTGTGCGGCGGCGGTGTCAAACACGCCATTGCGTTGCGTTCTTCGCGGCCCCGCATCCCTCAGTCGTCATGCCCGGGCTTGTCCCGGGTATCCACGTCTGTGCGGCGGCCCCGTCCGCAAGCCGTTGATGCTCGGGACCGGCCCGAGCAAGACGGCTCCGGTTCGGGCTGGCGCGGCCGGACGGCGGGCGGATGAAGATCGCCCAGCTCTGCGCGGTCGACTTCTCGCTGCGGCACTTCCTGCTGCCGCTGATGCGGGCGCTGCGCGACGCCGGCCACGAGGCGGTCGGCATCTGCGCCGAGGGCCCGCTGCTGGCCGACGTGCGCGCCGCCGGCTTCCGGGTGGAGACGGTGCCGTTCGAGCGCAGCTTCGACCTGCGCGCCCATCGCCGCGCCTATCGTGCGCTGCTGCCGCTGCTGGCGCGCGAGCGCTTCGACATCGTCCACACCCACACGCCGATCGCTTCGGTGATCGGCCGGATGGCGGCGCGCAAGGCCGCTGTGCCGCGCATCGTCTACACCGCGCACGGCTTCTATTTCCACGAGCGGATGCCGGGCTGGAAGCGGGCGCCGTTCGTGGCGCTGGAACGCTATGCCGGCCGCATGACCGACGTGCTGTTCACCCAGTCGCAGGAGGACGCGGAGACGGCGCGCCGGCTGCGGCTGTGCCGCACCGGCGACGTGCAGGCGATCGGCAACGGGGTCGACCCGGCGACCTTCGGCCCGGACCCGGCAGTGCGGGCGCGGGTGCGCCGCGACCTCGGCGTCGGCGACGACCGGCCGGTGATCATGATGACCGGCCGGCTGGTCGCCGAGAAGGGCTATCCGGAGCTGATCGCCGCCATGCGCGCCGTCGACGCGGCGCTGTGGATCGTCGGCGAGCGGCTGGCCAGCGACCACGCCTCCTCGGTCGCCGCCGCGCTGGCCGCGGCGGAGGCCGACCCGGTGCTGCGCGGCCGCGTGCGCCTGCTCGGCGATCGCAAGGACGTGCCCGACCTGCTGCGCGGCGCCGACATCTTCACCCTGCCCTCGCATCGCGAAGGCATGCCGCGCTCGATCATCGAGGCGATGATGACCGGGCTGGCGGTGGTGGCCACCGACATCCGCGGCAGCCGCGAGGAGGTGGTGGCGGAGGAAACCGGCCTGCTGGTGCCGGTCGGCGACGCCGACCGCCTTGCCGCCGCGCTGGCCCGGCTTGCCGGCGACCCCGCGCTGCGCGCGCGGATGGGCGCCGCCGGGCGCACCCGCGCGCTCGACCTCTACGACGAGGCCAAGGTGATCGACCGCCAGCTGCGCCATCTCGGTCTCGCCTGAGCCGCGCGCCGGCATGGCGGCCGGCACGGCGACCGGCTAGGATGCGCGCCGTCCAGGCTGCCCGCCCGCTGTGCCCATCCGGCAGCCGATCCTGGTTCCGGTGAGCGGCAATGGCGATGACGCGGCGTTCGATCTCGCTTCTGGTGGCCGGCGGCGTGCTGGTCGCGGTGCTGGTGATCGCACCCGACGTGCCGCTGGTGGTGTTCGCCGGCATCCTGCTCGGCCTGTTCCTGCGCGGCGGCGGCGACTGGATCGCGGCCCGGCTGAAGATCGGCCAGATGCTGGGCATGGCCGCCTTCGTGCTGACACTGGTGCTGATCGGCGTGGCGATCGCGCTGCTGGCGGCCCCGCTGATCGCCGTGCAGTTCGACGAGCTGATGGTGCGCATCCCGGCGGCGGCCGAGGGCCTGATGCAGCAGATCCGGCAATATCCCTGGGGCGAGGACCTGCTGGCGCAGCTGCGGCCCGAGGGCATGCTGCGCACCGGCGGCGCCGGCGTCGCGGCGGCGGCGGCGACCACCTTCGGCGCCTTCGGCCATGTGGTGGTCATCCTGATCGTCGGCATCTACATGGCGATCAACCCGGGGCTGTACCTGCGCGGCGTCAGGCAGCTGTTCGCGCCGTCGCTGCGGCCGCGGGCGGAAGAGGTGATGCACGCCACCGCCTCCACCCTGCGCCGCTGGCTCGCCGCCCAGATCCTGGCGATGACCACGGTCGGCGTGCTCAGCTGGATCGGGCTGTGGATCCTCGGCATCCCGCTGGCGCCGATGCTGGGTCTGATCGCCGGCCTGTTCGCCTTCATCCCCAATGTCGGGCCGATCCTGTCGATGATTCCCGGCGTGCTGCTGGCGCTGCCGATGGGAACCGAGACCGTGATCTGGACGGTCGGGGTCTACATGGCGGTGCAGGCGATCGAGACCTACCTGGTCACCCCGATCGTGCAGCGCGAGATGGTGGCGCTGCCGCCGGCGCTGACCATCACCGTGCAGATCCTGCTCGGCGTGCTGTTCGGCATCTTCGGCCTGATGCTGGCCACCCCGATCGCGGCCGCCTGCATGACGCTGACCCGGATGCTGTATGTCGACTACCTGGACGGCGAGCCGGGCGCGAAGCCGGCGAAGGCTGCGCGGGGAAAGTGACGGCCGGCCCTGCGCGCCGGCGCCATGCAGACGGCATGTCCGCACCGTGTCGCGGCGACGTTCGGCGACTGCCCCTGGGCCGATGACGTGGTCCCTGATCGACTCGACGTCGGCGCCTTCGGTCGGGACTGGACCAGGATACTGGTGCCGATGTCCGGCCGCGTCGCCGTGATCGGCGGCGGCTCGGGCGGCACCGGCGGCGGGGGCGGCCTTCGCCGGCTGACCGGCTAGGCATTCCGCGCTCGCGCGCAACCGGTCTGCGGCGCTATTCGTTGGCGGTGCGGCCGTTGCGTCGTCCGGGGAGGTCGGAACAAGGGTGAGGTGGTTGGTATCGCGGCGCGCCGGGGACCTGCCAGCCCCGCTCGCACTGCCTTGGGCGCTCAGGCCGTTGCAGTCGGCACAGACCGGGCGCGAAGTGCTGCCAGACGGCCGGATCAGGTTCTGGATCCGGCACGCGGTGCTGAAGGGCGTGACCCCGCGGATGCTGCACTGGTGGTTCTGCCATCTCGAAGGCGAGATCGAGGTCGATGGCAGGCGTCTGCCGCGCTATCGGGTCTGGCATCCGCGCGACCACATCCGCGTCGGCTATGCCCGGCGCCGGCCGGACGGCAGCATCGGTCCGGGGGCCGCGATCAGCCTGAAGGAGGTGCTCGGCCGCGACCCGCGCTACGTCGTCGACGTGGTCACCGAGATCGAGAAGCTCGACGAGGAGGGCTTCATCCACAACCCGCGCGCCCACGGGCTGACCGGCTTCGCCCGGATGGAGTACGCCTTCACGCCAGTGCCGGACGGCACGCTGTACGAGAACTGCCTGATCTTCGGCCGCGCCGCGTGGTGGTTCCGGCTGGTCCGGCCGTTGCTGGAACCGCTGGTGTTTCCCCGCGGCCAGGGCGAAGCCTGGCTGCGCCACAATGTCGAGGAGGTCGGCAGTCTGGAGCACTTCCTGCCGGCGCTGTTCCGGCGGGAGACCGGACAGCCGGACTAGCCGTTGTTGCCTGCGCCGGCATGCTGGCGTCCGTGAGACCATGACCGCCGCTCCGGCATTGCGGTGCGGCCCGACCAGTTGCATGTCCGCAAGCAGGCCACCTCGACTGCGGCCGCCCGCATGACGCTGACACGGATGCTGCATGTCGACCACCTGGACACCGAGCCCCGCGCAAAGCCGGCGAAGGTCGGGAGGGCGAAGCAACGCTGTGGATGCGCCGCCGCCTCAGGCCAGCCCGCGCGGCTTCTTCTTCTCCGGGTCGTAGAACGGGAATGGCACCACGGTGGCGGGGATGCGTTTCTGGTGGCCGTCGAGCTTGCCGACCTCGACCTCGGTGCCCGGCGCGGCGTGCTGTACCGCCATCCGGCACAGCGCGACGGTCTTGTTCAGGATCGGCGAGCGGCAGCCGGAGGTGACGACGCCGACCTGGGCACGGCCGACATGGACGCAGTCGCCGTGCACCGCCGGCTCGTCGCCGGCCAGCTCCAGGCCGACCAGCCGGCGCTGCGGGTGCTCCTTGCGCTCGATCAGCGCCGCCTTGCCGACGAAGTCCTCCTCGCTCTTCAGCCCGACCGTGAAGCCGATGCCGGCCTCGAACGGGTCGACCTGGTCGTCGAACTCATAGCCGTAGAAGATCAGCCCGGATTCGATGCGCAGCACGTCCAGCGCCTCCAGCCCCAGCGGCAGGATGCCGTGGGCGGCGCCGGCGTCGAACACCGCGTCCCACACGCCCGGCGCGTCCTTCGGATGGCACCAGACCTCGTAGCCGCGCTCGCCGGTATAGCCGGTGCGGCTGACCATCACCGGGATGCCGTGAAAGCCGCCGATCCGCCCGATGCAGAAGCGGAACCAGTCGATCTCCTCCACCGACGGCTGCGCCGGCGGGGTCCAGATCACCTGGCGCAGCACGTCCAGGCTCTTCGGGCCCTGCACCGCGATGTTGTGCAGCTGGTCGGTCGCGCTCTTCACGTTGACCCGCCAGCCGTTCTCGCGCGCCAGATCGCGCAGCCACACCCCGCTGTAGTCGTCACCGCAGATCCAGCGGAAGTTGTCGGGGCCCATGCGGAACACGGTGCCGTCGTCCAGCATGCAGCCGGTCTGGTTGCACATCGCGGTATAGGCGATGGCGCCCGGCGCGATCCGCTTCACGTTGCGGGTCAGCGCGTGCTGCATCAGCGCCTCGGCGTCCGGGCCCATCACGTCGAACTTGCGCAGCGGCGACAGGTCCATCGCCACCACGCCCTCGCGGCAGGCCCAGTATTCGGCCTCGCGGCCGTGGTTGTTGAACTTCGTCGGCAGCCAGAAGCCGCGATACTCGACGAAGTTGCGGGTCAGCGCCGACGTGCGCGGATGGAACCCGGTCTCGCGGGTCAGCTGGGCTTCGGAATCGGGTGTCATGCGATAGGCCACCGCTCTCTTGAATTCATGCTCGGCCGGGTAGACCCGGACGTGGACCTCGGTCGGGTTCCAGCCGTTGGCCGGGTCGATGTCGTCGGGACAGGCCGACGAGGCGCAGACCAGGTCGGTGCAGGCGCGGAACAGCACATAGTCGCCCGGCCGCGACCAGGACTCGGCGCCGTGATAGGCATTGGCGTCGTCGACCGCGGTGTTGAAGAACAGGTTCAGCGCGGTCCAGCCGATGCGCGGGCCGATCCCGTGTTCGGCCAGCGCCGCGTTGAAGTTGTCGGAGCAGTTGCGGTGGCCGAAATAGCCCATGTCCTCGTAGTAGCGGCTGGCGCAGGCGAGGCCGAAGCTGTCGTGGCGGCCGCAGGTGTCCTGCACCAACTCGACCCCGGCGTCCATGTCGCGGTCGAACATCTTCGACAAGAGCCCCGGCGTCGGATAGCTGAGGCCGAGCAGCGTGCGGGTGGTGGTGGCGTCGAGCTCGCGCTCGATGCCGCGGTCGAGCTTGCGCCGGTCGAAGGCCTGGAAGTCGGAGCACTGGCGGCCGTCGACGTCGATGATCTGGATGTATTGGCCGGCGGCGACGGTGTAGGCGATCGCGCTGGCCCGGTCGACCCGCGCCTCCCACAACGGCTCGGCCAGCGGCGGCGGCAGCGGCCGGGCGCCAATGTCGTTCGGCAGCGCGGCGCGCTCGACCCGGACCAGGATGTCGGTCGGCGGCCCCATCTCGCCCGGCTCCATCGCGCCGCCGACGGCGATCACCGCGACGGTCGCGGCGCGCGCGGCGACGAAACCGGCGCTCTCCCCGGCCGGCGAGAGCGGATCGTCGAACAGGACGATGGCCGGCACATCCGCCGGCTCGACCCCGGCGGCGGCCAGCAGGCCGGCCACCGGCACGACGCTGGGCGACGGCGTCGCCAGCATGGCGGCCAGGCCGGCCGTCGGACCGCGCGCGACCGCGCCGAGGACCGCCGGATCCGGCCGGCCGTCGGGACCGAAGGCGAGGATCGCGCAAGCCTGGCCGCCCTCCGCGTCGGTCGCGGTCAGCCGGTCGCCCGGCGCCAGGGCGACGGTCAGCGCGCCGCCGCCGCGGGCGCGATAGCGCTCCACGCCGGGAAGATAGGGAACGATCCCCGGCTCCAGCACCCGGGCGCGTTGCCGGGCGGCCAGCTCGGTCATCGGTGTCTCCCGCGCTGCTGCGGCGAAGGTCCGGGCCGACTATGGCGCAGACCATAATGGACCGCAAGCGGTCCGGTTTTGGTACAAAGCGGACCATACAAAGGACCAATCTTGGCTCCGCTTCGGTTCTTTGGCCTTCCAAAACGCCGGTCCGCGCCGCACATTGCGGCGGGGAGGACCTTGAGCCGATGCAGATCGAACCACGCCAGTTCCGCGATGCCCTGGGCGGATTCTGCACCGGCGTCACGGTGGTGACCACCCGCGCCGCGGACGGCGAGCTGCTGGGCATTACCGCCAGTTCGTTCAACTCGGTGTCGCTGGCGCCGCCGCTGGTGCTGTTCAGCCTGGACCGCAATGCCTATTCGGTCGCCAAGTTCCAGCAGGCCGGCCACTTCGCGGTCAACGTGCTGGCCCGCGAGCAGAACGAGCTGTGCATGCGCTTCGCCCGCCCGCTCGGCGACAAATGGAGCGGCGTCGACTTCGAGGTATGGCAGACCGGCGCGCCGATCCTGCCCGGCTGCGTCAGCAACTTCGACTGCCGCACCTACGCGATCTACGACGGCGGCGACCATCTGATCTTCCTCGGCGAGGTGCTGCGCATGCAGACCCAGCCGGACCTGGATCCGATGATCTACTACCGCGGCGGGTTCCACGGCCTGACCGACGATGGCTGAACCGCCGCTGCTGCGCCGCTGGTCCGACATTCCCGGCTACGGCGCCCGCACCCTGGTGATGGGCGTCGTCAACGTGACCCGCGATTCCTTTTCCGGCGACGGGCTGATCGCGGAAGGCACCGACCACATCGCCGCGGCGGTCGACGTTGCCCGCGCCATGGCGCGCGACGGCGCCGACATCCTCGACATCGGGGCCGAGAGCACGCGGCCGGGGGCGGAGCCGGTGCCGGACAGCGCCGAGCGCGCCCGGCTGGTGCCGGTGATCGCGGCGGTGGCATCCGCGGTCGACCGCCCGATCTCGGTCGATACCCGTCATGCCCGCACCGCGGCCGCCGCGCTCGATGCCGGCGCCGCCATCGTCAACGACGTTTCCGGGCTGACTCACGATGCGGCAATGGCGCCGCTGTGCGCGGATCGGTGCGTGCCGGTGGTGGTCATGCACAATGCGGCCAAGGGCACGGTGCAGAAGACCGCGCTCGGCGGCCGCTATGTCGATGCCGCCTATGGCGACGTGGTGGCGGAAGTGCGCGACACCCTGGCCGCCCTGGCCGCCCGCGCCGTCGCGGCGGGCATCGAGCCGGCCGCGATCTGCCTCGACCCCGGCATCGGTTTCGGCAAGACGGTCGAGCAGAACCTGCGGCTGCTCAACCGCCTCGATGCGCTGCGCCCGCTCGGCTATCCGCTGCTGCTCGGCGCATCGCGCAAGAGCTTCATCGGCTACACGCTCGACCTGCCGCTCGACGAGCGGCTGGAGGGCACCGCGGCCACGGTGGCGCTCGGCATCGCGCGCGGCGCCGCCGTCGTGCGGGTGCACGACGTCAAGGCGATGGCCCGGGTTGCCAGGATGACCGACGCGATCCTGGCGGCAGGCTAGCCGGATGCCGCGTCCGCGCCGTCGTCGGCGATCGGGCCGAGCGAGACGCAGTCCTCCGCCTCCGCCGGCAAGGCACGCAGCATCGCCTGGACGCTCTGCCCGGTAACCGGGTCGCGCAGCGCCGGCGCCACGTCGGCGACCGGCATCAGCACGAAGCCGCGCTCGCCCCGCAGCGGGTGGGGAATTGCCAGCACAGGCGTGCTGACCTGCCAGTCGTCGTAATAGACGATGTCGAGATCGATGTGGCGCGGGCCGTAGCGTGCGGCGCGCACCCGGCCCAGGTCGCGTTCGATCTGCTGGGTCACCTCCAGCAGCTCGTGCGGCGCCAGCACGGTGCGGCCGCGCACCGCCATATTGAGGAAGTTGGGCTGGTTCTCCACGTAGCGCGGCGCGGTGGCATAGACGTTCGACACCGCCAGGCCGTCGAGCCAGAGGCGCAGCCGGGCCACGGCGCGGCGCAGGGTCTGGGTGCGATTGCCCAGATTGGCGCCCAGCGCGATGACCACGTCGCGGCGCGGCGGCCCGTCCGGGCGCCGCGCGGCCGCGACCGGCGTGCCGGGCGGCTCTGCGGGCAGCGGCCTCATTCCGACAGGAAGATGCCGGCGGCCTGGGCGCCGAGGTAGATCGACATCGCGGCCGTGCCGATCAGCGCCGGCACGAAGCCGACGGCGTCCAGCACGTCCGCCGGTTCGGCCCGGCTGCCGATCTGCGCCATGCGCTGGGCGACGTCGAGCCCGGCATAGTAGAGCGCGAGCTGGTCGGCCATCGTCTGCACGCGCGGGTCCTCGACCGGGCGGTTGACCCGGCCCGCCGCCACGTTGCGGAAGCTGGCGGCGACACTGGCGGCCGGGCTGGAATCGGCCCACTCGATACGGCGGGCGAAAAACAGCGCATAGTCCTTGTCGGCCTCGCGGCCGGCGTCGCGATAGGCCGCCGCCAGCCCGGTCCAGGCCTGCGGGTTGGCCGGCCAGCGTGCGATCGCCGCCTCGTACTGGGCGATCGCCGCGTCCATGCGGCCGGCGGCATAGTCGGCATTGCCGGCCTCCGCCAGCGCCCGCGACCCGGCGAAATCGTAGTCGGTGCTGGGCCGGAAGGGCGCCGGCTCGGCCATTTCCTCGGCGACCGGCGCCGCGTCGGTGCCCTCGTCGGTCAGGTCGCCGAACCAGACGCAGCCGCAGAGCGCGACGGAGCCGAGCGGAATCACGAGCCAGCGGAGCCAAGCCATGCCGCATGCAATAGGCCGGCGCCCGTGGCCCGACAAGCGCCAATCGGCCCGCGCGGCTACGCATGGCGCGCCGCGGGGGCGACGGCGTGCCGCACCGCCCGGCGGCACGGCCGCTTCATACAGTGGTGCGCGCAGAGCCGGCCGCGCGCCAGCCGGCGCAATTCGTGTGACGAATGCATGTCGCCCGTTGACGGGAACCCCGGAATACCGAACAATCCTGCTGCGTTCCGGCGCACAGGGGCCGGTTCAAGACTAAAACCAACACGTGTGGGATTGGAGGGAACGTATGTCCAGAATCGCAAGCGCTACCGTCGCGGTGCTGGGTGCCGGGTTGCTGAGCGCAACCACGGCGCTGGCCGACCCGGCGGTGGTCGAAGGCCCGGGCTATCTGCCCGAGTGCTTCGCGCCGTGGAGCGCCGAGACGCAGTATTTCCAGTGGGAGCCGCGCGAGGGACCCTATCGCATCGCGCTGGTCAACGGCTTCGTCGGCAACACCTGGCGAATCCAGATGATCCAGACCGCGAAGGCATTCGCCGAGCAGCCGGGCATCGCCGAGAACATCGCCGAGTTCAAGATCGTCTCGACGGGCACCGACGCGGCCGCCCAGCTCGGCGCGATCGAGGACTTCATCAACCAGGGCTATGACGCGATCGTCACCATCGCGGTGTCGCCGACCGGCTTCGACCGCGTGATCCGCCTGGCCAACCGCAACAACGTGGTGCTGGTGCCGTTCGACAACATCCTCGACACGACCGACGTGATGATGGTCAACGAGGACCAGTTGGAGCTCGGCCGCCTGTCCGGCCAGTGGCTGGTCGACCATGTCGGCACCAGCGGCAAGATCCTCGAGGTGCGCGGCCTGCCGGGCAACTCGGTCGACCGCGACCGGCACCTCGGCTTCCGCGAGGTGATGGAGGCCGACGGCAACAACTTCGAGATCATCGAGGTCGTCGGCAACTGGGCCGACGGCGACGCGCAGAACGCGACCGCCGACGCGATCGCGGTGCACGGCCAGTTCGACGGCGTGTTCACCCAGGGCGGTTCCACCGGTACCGTGCAGGCGATGATCGACGCCGGCCACCCGTTCGTGCCGGTCGCCGGCGAGGCCGAGAACGGCTTCCGCAAGCTGATCGCGCAGCACGCGGGCGATGGCCTGCTGGGCATCAGCATCGGCCAGTCGCCGGGCCTGGTCGCGATCTCGATGAAGGCCGCGATCTCCGCCCTGCAGGGCAACCCGATGCCGCAGCTGATCTCGGTGCCGTTGCCGATGGCCGACTACGAGACGCTGGAGGATGGCGTCAACTACTGGTCCGACCTCGGCGACAACTTCTTCACGCCGAACGAGTTCCCGCCGTGCGACGTGAACATCACGGCGCCGGAGATCATGGCGCAGACGGCCGAAGACGTACTCGAATAAGCCGAGCCGGCTGACGTCCGATCGACCGGGGCGCCGCAGGTCCACCAGGGCCCGCGGCGCCCCTTTTCCTGATCACGCCAGTGATCGCGCCACCAGGGGACGGGAGGCGGACCCACTTGAGCGACACATCCCCGGCGCGCGCCGCGGCCGGCGCGCCCTATCTGCAGATGACCGGCGTCACCAAGCGCTACGGCGGCGTCACCGCGCTGTCCGATGTCGACTTCGCCTGCCGGCGCGGCACGATCCACGCCGTCCTCGGCGAGAACGGCGCCGGCAAGTCGACCCTGATCAAGATCATCTCCGGAGTGGTCACGCCCGACGAGGGTTCGATGTCGCTGGACGGCCAGACGGTGACCTTCACCTCGCCGCTGGAGGCGAATGCCAAGGGCGTGGTCTGCATCTTCCAGGAACTGTCGCTGATGCCCGACCTGTCGGTGGCGGACAACATCTGCATCACCGACCCGCCGCGCACGGCGCTGGGCCTGATCGACGGCCGCGCCCAGCGGCGCCGGGCAGAGGAACTGCTCGCCCGCGTCGGCTGCGAGGACATCAACCCGCTGGAGCGCGTGCGCAACCTGCCGCTGTCGCGCCGCCAGATGGTGGAGATCGCCAAGGCGCTGGGCCGCAGCCCGTCGCTGCTGATCCTCGACGAGGCCACATCGGCGCTGACCAGCTCGGACGTGGAGAAGGTGTACGCCATCCTGCACAAGCTGAGGAACGACGGCCTTTCCCTTCTGTACATCTCCCACCGCATGCACGAGATCGAGGCGCTGGCCGACGCCTGCTCGGTGTTCCGCAACGGCCGCCACGTGCAGACCTTCGGCAAGGGCGAGCGCAGCGAGACCGAGATCGTGCAGATGATGATCGGCCGCGAGATGAGCCACGTCTACCCGCCGAAGCCGCAGCGCGACCGGGCGCCGGAGCCGGCGCTGGAGGCGGTCAACCTGGCCTGGGACCCGGTGCTGAAGCCGCTGAGCTTCCAGGTCGGCAAGGGCGAGATCGTCGGTCTCGGCGGCCTCGACGGCCAGGGCCAGCGCGAACTGCTGCTGGCGCTGTTCGGCGTGCTGCGCGGCACCTCCGGCAGCGTCAGGGTCAACGGCGGCACCCGCGGCCCGGCCAGCCCGGCCGACGCCAAGCGCAACCGCGTCGGCATGGCGCTGATCCCGGAGGACCGCAAGACCGAAGGCCTGATGCTGCCGATGTCGATCGCGGAGAACATCTCGATCGCCGCGCTGCCGCAGATGACCCGGGGCGGCATCATCGACCGCGCCGCCGAGGCCAAGCGGATCGAGGAGGCGATCGCCCGGATGCAGATCAAGATCGGCAGCCCGGCCGATCCGGTCGCCACGCTGTCCGGCGGCAACCAGCAGAAGGTGGTGATCGCCAAGTGGCTGATGACCGACCCGCACATCGTGCTGCTGAACGACCCGACCCGCGGCATCGACGTCGGCACCAAGCAGGAGATCTACCAGCTGCTGCGCCGCATGGCCGATGCCGGCGCAGCGGTGCTGTTCTACACCACCGACTATGACGAGCTGATCGGCTGCTGCGACCGCGTGCTGATCATGTACGACGGCGCCATCACCACCACGCTGGAAGGCGACCAGATCAACGAGACCAATATCGTCAGCCATTCGCTGAACCTGCCGTCGGCGGCAAGCGCGCAGGGAGCGCACGTGCAATGAACGACCTCCGCCTCAGACTGACCCAGAATGTGGGCTTCCTGCTCGCCATCGGCATGTTCCTGGCGCTGTACGTCGCCTACAACTTCATGCACCCGTCGGGCTTCAGCGGCCGGCTGTTCCTGCAGAACATGAACGAGAGCTTCGCCCTGATCATGGCCGGCATGGCGCAGACCGTGCCGGTGCTGCTCGGCGGCCTCGACCTGTCGGTCGGCCCGATGATGACCATGGTCAACTGCCTGGCCTCCGAGCTGCTCAACGGCAGCATCTGGGAAATCCTGCTCGGCGTCGTCATCTGCATGGCGGTCGGCGCGCTCGGCGGCTTCGTCAACGGCTGCATCGTCGTGCTCGGCCGCATCCAGCCGATCATCGCGACGCTGGCGACCGGCGCCATCTTCGTCGGCATCGCGCTGTTCCTGCGGCCGACGCCCGGCGGCGACGTCGACGGCGACTTCTCCTGGGCGATGACCAACGACATGAACGAGTTGGGCTACACCTATGGCTGGTGGGAGGACATCGGCGGCATCGGTCTGGTGCCGATCCCGTTCATCCTGCTGGTGCTGATCGTGGTTGCATTCTGGCTGCCGTTCAAGCGCTCGACCACCGGCCGCGGCTGCTATGCCATCGGCTCGGCCGAGCCGGCGGCCTACATGTCCGGCGTCAACATCAACCGGTCGAAGATCGCGGCGTTCACCCTGGGCGGGCTGTTCGCGGCCTGCGGCGGCATCTACCTGGCGCTGCAGACCGGCAGCGGCAACGCCGACCTGGCCCAGGCCGGCCAGTACACGCTGCTGTCGATCGCGGCGGTGGTGATCGGCGGCACCTCGCTGTTCGGCGGCATCGGCGGCTGCGTCGGCACGATCTTCGGCGCGCTGGTGCTGCGCGCGATCTCGTTCATGTTCCGCGTGTTCGACCCGGAATCGGCGCTGGGCTTCCTGTCCGACCCGCTGCTGCAGCCGCTGGTCGAGGGCCTGATCCTGCTGTTCGCGGTCAGCCTGGGTGCGGCCAAGGTTCTGCGTGAGCGGAACCGGCTGTCGCTGTTCAGCTAGGAGCGGCCGCCATGCCCAAGATCGACAAGCCGATCCTGATCGCCTGCGCCTTCATCGTCGTCATCCTGCTGGTCGGCAGCGGCTACACCCTGGCCACCCAGGGCACGCTCAGCTTCCTGTCGCCGGATTACCTGCTGCAGCAGCTGCAGATCGCCAGCTTCCTCGGCATCACCGCCGCCGGCATGATGCTGGTCATCCTGATGGGCCACATCGACCTGTCGGTACCGTGGACCCTGGCCACCTCGGCGATGATCGCGGCGGCGATCGGCGGGCCGTGGGCGATCCTGATCGGCATCGCGGTCGGGCTGGTCATCGGCCTGATCAACGGCATCGGCGTCGCCGTGCTGCGGGTGCCGTCGATGATCTTCACCCTCGGCGTCAACACCGTGCTGCTCGGGCTGATGGTGATCCTGACCGGCGGCCACGCGCCGCAGGATTCGGCCACCGAGGCCATGGTGTTCCTCGGCGGTGCGCGCACCTTCGGCATCCCGCACGCGCTGGCGATCTGGATCCTGGTCTCGGTCGCGATCGTGTTCGTGCTCTACCGCACTGCGCTCGGCCGCTACATCTACGCCATCGGCAACCGCGAGGCGGCCGCCTATCTGTCCGGCGTGCGCACCCGGCTGGTGATCATCGCCGCCTTCATGATGTGCAGCGTCTGCGCCGCCATCGCCGGCCTGCTGCTCGCCGGCCGCTCCGGCCGCGCCTTCCAGGCGATGGGCGACCAGTATCTGCTGCCGTCGATCGCGGCGGTGGTGCTTGGCGGCACCCACATCCTCGGCGGCCAGGGCAAGTATCTCGGCACCGTCGTCGGCGCGGTGATGATCGTGCTGCTCGATTCGGTGCTGTCGGTGATGCAGATGCCGGAGGCCGGCCGCCAGATCATCTACGGCTCGGTCATCATCCTGATGTTGCTGGCCTACGGCCGCGGCCAGAAGCTGCGCGCCTGAGCCGGACCCGAGCGGGAGACACGCGATGCGCCGCAGCTTTCCGGTGCCCACCACGCCGCCGCCGGGCCTGTCCGCCGGCCAGACCGCGATGTACCAGCGGCTGATCGACAGCGGCCGGCTCGGCACGCCGCTGCACCAGTTCCCGGCGCCGCAGGCGCGTGCGCTGGGCGAGGAGTTCAACCGGGTCTGGAACGAGGAGCCGCCGGCGATGCAGGCGGTGGAGGAGCGCAGGCTGCCCGGCCCGGCCGGCGACATCCGCGTGCGCCTCTATTTCCCGACGGCCGAACGGCCTGCGCCGACGCTGATCTTCATCCACGGCGGCGGCTGGGTGATCTGCTCGCTCGACACCCACGACCGGCTGTGCCGCCGGCTGGCCGAGGAGGGCCGTTTCGCGGTCGCCAGCATCGACTACCGGCTGGCGCCGGAGCACCGCTTCCCAGCCTGCTTCGACGACTGCCTCGCCGCGGTGCAGTGGCTCGCCAAGAACGGCGCCGACTGGGGTCTGGATACCGGCCGGCTGGCGCTGGGCGGCGATTCCGCCGGCGGCAACCTGACGCTGGCGACCGCGCTGGCGCTGCGCGATGCCGGCGCCAGCCCGCTGAAGCTGATGGCGCTGATCTACGGCGCCTTCGACCTCGGCTATGCCGGGCAATCCTACGAGACCTACGGCGGCGAGGAGTGGTTCCTGTCGACCGAATTCATGGAGTGGTTCCGCAACCATTACCTGAACAGCCTGGACGAGATCGACGACTGGCGCGCCTCGCCGCTGAAGGCCGACATGGCCGGTCTGCCGCCGGCCTACGTCAACGCCGCCCAGTGCGACCCGCTGCACGACGATTCGATCGCGCTGTGCCGCAAGCTCGATGCCGCCGGCGTGCCCTACACCTTCAACGACGTGCCCGGCGTGCTGCACGGCTTCATGATCTGGACCCGCGTGCTCGACGAGGCCAACAGCGAATGCAAGGCGATCGCCGCCGCCTGCAACAAGGCCTGGGGCCGCTGACCGGTCTCGGTCGCGCCGGCGCGGTGGCGGCTCAGTCGGCTATTGCGTGGTCTGGTTGCCGAGCGGCGCGACGGTGGCCGGCACGTCACCCGGACTCTGCTGCAACTGGTTGGTGATTCTGTCGGCGGCGGGCAGGTGCCTGCTCGAATAGGCCGGGTCCCACGCGCAGTCCTTGTCGAGATTCGGGTTCGCAATGACGTTGTTGCAGATCCAGCAGCCATTGGCGTAGCAGCACCAGGTGAGTGCGCCTCCGCTGCCGCTGCTGGCATTGCCGTAGGCCGCATCCGCAAAGCACTGGTCGGCGGTGCTTCCTGCGGTGCGACGTCCGACTGCTTGACTCTCGTCAGCGGAAAACGCAAGCAACAGCGCAGCGGCAAGCGCAGCGGTCGCCGAGACCATTCTTGTCATGATACACGCTCCTTGGCGGAACGCGCCGACACTACACCCGGGCCTGCGTGCCGTCGAGTGGACGCGGATTCCGTCGCCCCGCCACAGCATCGCCTCATTCGCCGCCGAGATTGAGGCTGTGGGGAACCGCGTCGGCGAGGAGACGCATGGCGGGCAGCCGCCCTTTCAGGCAGGTCGGGCATGACCCCGCGGGCTAGGCGCGCGGCGGTGACGTCCGCTGTCGCGGCGGCGTTGCTGGCCGCGGCGGGCGCCGGAGCCGGCCTGCACTGGGCCGCCGGCCAGGACTCCAAGCAGCTGACGCCCGACCCCGCCCTTGCCGCCGCGGCCGCACCGGCGCCGGACGCGCCGACGCCGGAGCCGGCCGGGTTGACCGAGGCCGAAAGCGCCCGCATCGCGCTCGCCGCCGCCCAGGCCCAGACCATCGCGCTCAGCGAGGAGGTGGCGCGGCTGCGCTGGCTGGCGCTGGCCGAGCGTCGCACCTGCGTCACCCCGCCGCCGCCGCCGCCGCCCGAACCGCCGGCGGTGGTGGAGGCCGAGCCGCCGGTCGAGCCCGAGCCGCCGGTGGAGCCGGAGCCGGTGGTGGTCGCCGAGGCCGCTCCGCCGCCACCGCCGCCGCCGGGCACGCCCGCGCTGATGCCGGCCCGCGAGCGGGCGCCGGACCCGCCGCCGCCACCGCCGCCGCCGCCGCAGGTGGCCGCCGTCACCGTGCCGCAGCCGCCGGTGCAGGTGGCACCGCCGCCCCCGCCACCGCCGTCGGATCCGGAGTTCGACAACCGCATCCGCCGCGAGGGCGGCCAGCAGGCGCAGCAGCTGGTGACGCTGATCTGGAACAACACCAACGACCTCGACCTGCACGTGGTCTGCCCGTCGGGCGAGCGGGTCTATTTCGCCAACATCGCCGCCTGCGGCAGCCGGCTCGATATCGACATGAACGCGTCGACCAACCAGCTTTCGACGGCGCCGGTGGAGAATATCGTCTGGCCGTCCGGCCTGCCCCGCGGCCGCTACCAGGTCTATGTCGACCACTACGCCAACCACGGCTCGCGCGACCCGACCCCGTTCCGCGTGCGCGTGCGCGTGGCCGGCGAGGAACGCGTGTTCAACGGCTCGATCCACTACGGCGAGCCGCCGCGCTTCATTACCGACTTCACCATCAACTGAAACGCCCGCACGGTGCGCCCTTCGAGACGCCGCCCTGCGGGCGGCTCCTCAGGGTGAGGGGCGCTGTGCGGGCGGTGGAGCACGGTCGGTCACCTGCCCGCGCGCAGGGTTGCCGCTGCCCGGTGTCCCACCCGTCCGCATCCACACCACCGGCCTCATAGCCTGGCCTGCCGCGCCCGCCGCGCCAGGATGCCTGCCACCTCCCCCATCTTCCTCAGCCTGAGGAGCGTGCCGAAGGCGCGCGTCTCGAAGGCCGCAACCCGGCCGCCGTGACCCCAATCGGAAGCACCCGCACGGTGCGCCCTTCGAGACGCCGCCCTGCGGGCGGCTCCTCAGGGTGAGGGGCGTTGTGCGAACCGTCGAGCGGCGCCGGGACGGCGCGGTCTCAACGGTGCTCCAGCGCCCGCACGATGGCGTCGCGCAGGCGCTCGGCGGCCGGGCCGATGCCGGTCGCAACCAGCAGCGCGATCTCGGTCTCGGCGAGGTCCGGCAGGCCGCTGTCGGCGCCCTCCAGCATGGCCAGGTCGGGCGGCACCATCTCCTTCGGCAGCACCGTGACGCCGAGCCCGGCACGCACCGCCGCCAACACGCCAGCCAGCGAACCGCAGGTATAGGCGATCCGCCAGGGCCGGCCGGCCTCGTCGAGCGCGTCGGTGGCCCGCTTGCGATAGACGCAGGGCCGCGGCGACACCGCCAGCGCCAGCGGGCCCTCGCCCGGACCCGCCGCGCCGTGGTCGCGCCCGGCCCAGACCAGCGGCTCGCGCCACACCCGGGTGCCGAGCCGGCGGTCGGCCGGCTGGCGCTTGACCAGCGCCAGGTCGAGGTCGCCGGCGTTGAACCGGTCCATCAGGT
>JAWKYB010000028.1 GCA_041396705.1 Alphaproteobacteria bacterium | reverse complement strand
CAGTGCCCGGGTCTTGCGTTCGCTTCACGCCTGCGCGCCATAGGCTTGCAGGACGCGCACCAGCTTGGCTGCACCCGCATTCAGCACGCCGACCACGTTGGTGGCCGGAGCCGGCAGAATGCGGACCAGCTGCGTTGCCGGTGCAACGATGACCCCGAGCAGTCTTCCACGCAGCTCCTCGATGGGCGGCATCTTCGCCAACGCCTTGACGCCATCGACATCCATCTGCATCGCACCGAGGCCGCCGCCAATGATCTTGAACTTGTCGTTCTTGTTGGCGTAGGCGACCACGGCCTTTGCGGCCGCCACCGGGTCGGCGGCGAAGGCAATGCCGGTCGGTCCGGTGAACATGCTTTGGATGCCAGCGTAAGGCGTTCCGTCCAGGGCGATGCGTGCGAGACTGTTCTTGGTCACCTTGAAGCTGGCGCCGACCGCGCGCATTTCGTGGCGCAGATTGCCCATATCCGCGACCGTCAGGCCGGAATAGTGGGCAACGATCACTGCGCCAGCATTGGCGAACGTGCCGCGAAGCTCGTCCACCTGCGCTGTCTTACGTCCACGGTCCAAGGTCCGTCTCCGCAGTGTGACCGGGGCGCCGGCAGGCCGGCATCCGGTCGGTTGCAGATGGGCCTGGCGGTTGCCGGGCCCGGTTCGCCCTGTCCCAGAACAACGATCCCGGCCCTATGCGGCGCGTCGCGCCGTGCAGGATCGGGTTCGGCTCTGTCTCATGCGGGCGGCTTTTGAGCCCCTGGTTCCGGCGCTCGCGCCGTCGCCGTCGGGGCGCCCGCACTCTCGGACAGGTCGGGGCGTGCCGCGCTAGCCGGCCCGCCCCTGCCCCGCCGCCCGAAGGCGGCGGTATCGGAATGGCCCGGCGTGCGGCAGGCGCAGGCCGGGCACGGAACTCACTCGGCCGCCGCCTCGGCGCCGGTGCCGGACAGCCCGGTCAGATCCAGCTTCACGCTCGGCCCCATGGTCGAGCTGATCGCCACCGCCTTCAGGTACTGCCCCTTGGCGCCGGACGGCTTGGCCCGGTTGATCGCGGCGATGAAGGCGCGCGCATTCTCCGCCAGCTGCGCGGCGCTGAAGCTCGCCTTGCCGATGCCGGCATGGACGATGCCCGCCTTCTCGGCGCGGAACTGCACCTGCCCGCCCTTGGCCGCGTTCACCGCCTCGGTCACGTCGGCGGTCACGGTGCCCAGCTTCGGGTTCGGCATCAGGCCGCGCGGGCCGAGAATCTTACCCAGCCGGCCGACCACCGGCATCATGTCCGGTGTGGCGATCACCCGGTCGAACGCGATCTCGCCGCCCTGCACCGCCTCGGCCAGGTCCTCGGCGCCGACCAGGTCGGCCCCGGCCTTCTTCGCCTCGTCCGCCTTGGCGCCGCGCGCGAACACCGCCACGCGCAGCGACTTGCCGGTGCCGTTCGGCAGCACGACCGCGCCGCGCACGGTCTGGTCGGCATGACGGGTGTCGACGCCCAGGTTGAGCGCGATCTCCACCGTCTCGTCGAACTTGGCCGTGGCCCGCTCCTTGATCGCCGCCACCGCCGCGTCGAGGTCGTAGTGCTTCGTCCGGTCCAGCCCGCTGCGGGCCTTGGCCAGGCGCTTACCCAGCTTCGCCATGGTCAGCCCTCCACCACTTCGAGGCCCATCGAACGCGCCGAGCCCATGATGATCTTGGTCGCCGCGTCGATATCGTTGGCATTGAGGTCGACCATCTTGGTCTGCGCGATCTCGCGCACCTGCGCCATGGTCACCTTGCCGACCGGGCCGCCGCGGCCCGGCGTCTGCCCGCCCTTCGGCAGGCCGGCCGCCTTCTTCAGGAAGTGGCTGGCCGGCGGCGTCTTGGTGATGAAGCTGAAACTGCGGTCACCGTAGGCGGTGATCACGCACGGGATCGGCATCCCGGCTTCCAGCTTCTGCGTCGCCGCGTTGAACGCCTTGACGAACTCCTGGATGTTGAGACCGCGCTGGCCCAGCGCCGGCCCCACCGGCGGTGCAGGCGTCGCCTGCTGCGCCGGTATCGTCAGCTTTATGTAGCCGACAATCTTCTTCGCCATTGCCCCTTATCCTCCGATGCCGCGGCACGGACCATTCCGTCCCGCTCGAGGGCGGCGGTGCGGCGGCGCCGGGCCTTCGGCACCACCTTCCGCCTGAGTCCGCAGGCCGAAGCCTAGAGCTTCTCGACCTGCGAATATTCCAGTTCGACCGGCGTCGACCGGCCGAAAATCGAAACGGCGACCTTGAGGCGCGCGCGCTCGACGTCGACCTCCTCGACCATGCCGTTGAACGACGTGAACGGGCCGTCGCTGACCCGGACCTGCTCGCCCACCTCGAAGGTGATCGAGGGCTTCGGCCGCTCGACGCCCTCCTGCACCTGGCGCAGGATGCGCGCTGCCTCGGCCTCGCTGATCGGGACCGGGCGGCTGCCCGCGCCGAGGAAGCCGGTCACCTTCGGCGTGTTCTTGACCAGGTGCCAGGCCTCGTCCGACAGCTGCATCTTGATCAGCACGTAGCCGGGGAAGAACTTGCGCTCGGAGCTGACCTTGCGGCCGCGGCGCATCTCCACCACCTCCTCGGTCGGCACCGAGACCTCGACGATGTCCTCCTCCAGCCCCTTCTGCTGGGCCTGCTCGCGGATCGACTGCGCCACCTTCTGCTCGAAGCCGGAGTAGACGTGCAGCACATACCAGTGATGGGCCATCCGCCTAGCTCCCCAGCGACAGGATCTGGCGCACGCCGAAGCCGAGCAGGTGGTCGACCAGGAAGAAGAACAGCGCGGCGAGCACGACCATGATGATCACCATCATCGTCGACACCGTCGTCTCCTTCCGGGTGGGCCAGGTCACCTTGGAAGCTTCCTGGCGCACCTCGCGCACGAACTTGGCCGGATTGATCTTCGCCATGATCCCTTAAGCGTCCTCGGGCTCTTCCGGCCCGGTTTCAGTCGCGGCGCGCCGTCACGCGCCGAATGTGGCAGGAGTGGAGGGGCTCGAACCCCCAGCCCCCGGTTTTGGAGACCGGTGCTCTACCAATTGAGCTACACTCCTTCACGCGGCTTCCTGCGACGCCGCGCTTACTTGCTGATGGAGGCGACGACGCCGGCGCCGACGGTGCGGCCGCCCTCGCGGATGGCGAAGCGCAGGCCCTCGTCCATCGCGATCGGCGCGATCAGCTCCACGTCCATCGTGATGTTGTCGCCCGGCATCACCATCTCCGTGCCCTCGGGCAGCTTGATCGAGCCGGTCACGTCCGTCGTCCGGAAGTAGAACTGCGGACGGTAGTTCGAGAAGAACGGCGTGTGACGACCGCCCTCCTCCTTCGTCAGGATGTAGCACTCGCACGTGAAGTTCGTGTGCGGCGTGATCGAGCCCGGCTTCGCCAGCACCTGACCGCGCTCAACGTCCTCGCGCTTCGTGCCGCGCAGCAGAACGCCCACATTGTCACCCGCCTCGCCCTGGTCCAGAAGCTTGCGGAACATCTCAACGCCCGTGCACGTCGTCTTCGACGTCGCCTTGATCCCGACGATCTCGATCTCGTCGCCAACCTTCACGATGCCCCGCTCCACCCGGCCCGTCACCACCGTGCCGCGGCCCGAGATCGTGAACACGTCCTCGATCGGCATCAGGAACGGACGGTCCTTCGGGCGCTCGGGCTGCGGAATGTAGTCGTCCACCGCCTTCATCAGCTCGAGGATCTTGTCGTGACCGATCCCCGCGTCCCGGCCCTCCAGCGCCGCCAGCGCCGAGCCCGCGATCACCGGAATGTCGTCGCCGGGAAAATCGTACGACGACAGCAGCTCGCGAACCTCAAGCTCGACAAGCTCCAGAAGCTCCGCGTCGTCGACCTGGTCCACCTTGTTCAGGAACACAACCAGCGACGGAACGCCCACCTGACGCGCCAGCAGTATGTGCTCCCGCGTCTGCGGCATCGGACCGTCCGCCGCCGAAACCACTAGAATCGCGCCGTCCATCTGCGCCGCGCCCGTGATCATGTTCTTCACATAGTCCGCGTGACCGGGGCAGTCCACATGCGCATAGTGACGGTTCGGAGTCTCGTATTCCACATGCGCCGTGTTGATCGTGATCCCGCGCGCCTTCTCCTCAGGCGCCTTGTCGATCTGGTCGTAGTCCGTGAACGCCGCCCCGCCGCTCTCCGCCAAAACCTTCGTAATCGCCGCCGTCAGCGTCGTCTTGCCGTGGTCCACGTGACCAATCGTCCCGATGTTGCAGTGCGGCTTCGTCCGCTCAAACTTCGCTTTCGCCATGTCTCGCGTTCATCCCCGATCGTCGCTGCGCGTGGTTGGCCATCCGGTCCATACTGGAGCGGGTGATGGGAATCGAACCCACACCGCCAGCTTGGAAGGCTGGAGCTCTACCATTGAGCTACACCCGCAAACCCCATCGCCGCACCGGCCCGCGACCGTGCGGCGACATCAACCCCTTGTTTTGCGTGTCCGCGAACCGCGAATTCCGGCCCACCGGACGGATGGCATGATGGTGGAGGGGGTTGGATTCGAACCAACGTAGGCATAGCCAACGGGTTTACAGCCCGTCCCCTTTAGCCACTCGGGCACCCCTCCGATGTGCATCAATGCTGACCGCGTCCGCGCAAACACGCGTTTTCCGGCGCCCGAGCGTGCCCCGCCGCCGAACCCGCGATTTATTTGCAAAGGCCCCTGCAAGTCAACCACAAACTCGCCCGCCGCGCGGCGGGCGCGGCGCCCGCGATGAGCGTTTGTTTGACCGCGAGGCCTGATATATGCATCCGCCATGGCGCGACGCAAGGACACGAAGGGAACCCGCCCCGGCAAGACCCGCAACCATGGGCCGGCCAAGCCGCGGCGCGAGCGCCCGGTGCCGAAGGCCACAGTGGCGCCGCTGCCGGCGCGCGGCGAGCCGTTCACCAGCGACGATGCGGTCTGGCTCTACGGCCTGCACGCGGTCAAAGCGGCGCTGGGCAACGAGGTGCGGCGCATCCGCCGGCTGCTGGTGCGCCCTCCGGTCGACGACGGCGTCGTCGCGCTGGCCCGCAAGCGCCAGGTGACGCCGGAGCCGGTCGACCGTCCGGCGCTGGAGGCGGTGCTGCCGCCGAACGTGGTCCACCAGGGCACGGCCATGCTGGTCGACCCGCTGCCGCCGACGGCGCTGTCGGCGCTGTGCGTGGAGCCGCTGCGCGACGCGGTGGTCGTGGTGCTGGACCAGGTCACCGACCCGCAGAACGTGGGTGCCATCCTGCGGTCGGCCGCGGCCTTCGGCGCCCGTGCGGTGGTGGTGCAGTCGCGGCACGCGCCGCCAGCGCACGGCACGCTGGCCAAGGCGGCCAGCGGCGCGCTAGAGCTGGTGCCGCTGGTTTCGGTGACCAACCTGGCCCGTGCGATCGGCGAGCTCGCCGACGCCGGCCACACCGTGGTCGGCCTGGACAGCGCCGCGCCGGAACGGTTGGATCAGATCGAGCTGGACGGCCCGGTGTGCCTGGTGATGGGGTCGGAGGGCAAGGGCATGCGCCGGCTGACGCAGGAACGCTGCGACCATGTCGCGCGGCTGCCGACCGGCCCCCGTTTGGCGGACCTCAACGTATCCAACGCCGCGGCGATCTGCCTCTACGAACTGGCGCGCCGCCGGCCGTAACACCCGGCGGGAACGCGCGGTCGGGCCGCCCGGCCGCCGAAGCATGAGGGAAGCGAGATGGAGCTGCGACTGGACGGTGCGCGGGTGCTGGTCACGGCGGCAGGCAGCGGTATCGGCCGGGTGATCGCCGAGACGTTCCAGGCGGCCGGGGCCGACGTGTTCGTCTGCGACGTCGACACCGATGCGATGCAGCAGACAGTGGCCGCGCTCAGCCTGGCCGGCGCGGTGCGCTGCGACGTCAGCGAGCCGGACGATGTCGACGCGCTGTTCGCGGCGGCTGCGGACGCGCTCGGCGGCCTCGACATCCTGGTCAACAACGCCAGCATCGCCGGCCCGACCAAGCCGGTCGAGGAGATCGCGCCGGAAGACTGGCGCCGCTGCATGGCGGTGAACATCGACGGCCAGTTCCTTTGCGCCCGCCGCGCCGTACCGCTGCTGAAGGCGGCCGGCGGCGGGTCGATCGTCAATCTGTCGTCGCTGGCCGGCCGGCTCGGCTATCCGCTGCGCACGCCCTATGCCGCGTCGAAATGGGCCGTGGTCGGCTTCACCAAGAGCCTGTCGATCGAGCTCGGCCCGCACAACATCCGGGTCAACGCGATCCTGCCCGGCGTGGTGGCCGGCCCGCGCATCGACCGGGTGATCGGCGCCAAGGCCGAGCAGCGCGGGCTGTCCTTCGCGGCGATGCGGGACAAATATGTCGGCATGGCCTCGCTGAAGGTGATGGTCACGGCGCAGGACATCGCCAACACCGCGCTGTTCGCCTGCTCCGACGCCGGCCGCCACATTTCCGGCCAGACATTCTGCGTCGACGGCGACGTCGACAGCATCCGCGACTAGGGGAGGCGCATCATGCAGTTCAACGATCCGGCCCTGTTCCGCCAGCAGTGCTATGTCGGCGGCCAGTGGATCGACGCGCCGTCGGGCGCGACCATCCAGGTGACCAATCCGTCCACCGGCGACGTGCTCGGCACCGTGCCGAAGCTCGGCGCCGGCGAGACCCGCACCGCCATCGAGGCGGCCGAGGCGGCATGGCCGGCCTGGCGCGCGAGGACCGGCAAGGAACGGGCGGCGATCCTGCGCAAGTGGAACGACCTGATCCTGGCCAATGCCGACGACCTCGCGCGGATGATGACGCTGGAGCAGGGCAAGCCGCTGGCCGAATCCCGCGGCGAGGTGACCTATGGCGCCTCGTTCGTCGAGTGGTTCGCCGAGGAGGCGAAGCGCGTCTACGGCGACACGATCCCGACCTACGCCCGCGACCGGCGCATCCTGGTGCTGAAGGAGCCGGTCGGCGTGGTCGCCGCGATCACGCCCTGGAACTTCCCGATCGCGATGATCACCCGCAAGTGCGCCCCTGCGCTGGCCGCCGGTTGCACCGTGGTGGTCAAACCGGCCTCGGCCACGCCCTATTGCGCGCTTGCGCTGGCCGCGCTGGCCGAGCGCGCCGGCGTGCCGGCCGGCGTGATCAACATCGTCACCGGCGGCTCCGCCGAAGTGGGCGGCGAGCTGACCGGCAACCCGATCGTGCGCAAGCTGTCGTTCACCGGCTCGACGGCGGTCGGCAAGGTGCTGCTGGAGCAGTGCGCCGGCACGGTGAAGAAGGTGTCGATGGAACTGGGCGGCAACGCGCCGTTCATCGTCTTCGACGACGCCGACCTCGATGCGGCGGTCGAGGGGGCGATCCAGTCGAAGTTCAGGAACACCGGCCAGACCTGCGTCTGCGCCAACCGCATCCTGGCCCAGAGCGGCATCTACGACGCCTTCGTCGCCAGGCTGTCGGAGGCGGTCGGTAAGCTGAAGGTCGGCGACGGCTTCGAGGAGGGCGTCACCCAGGGCCCGCTGATTGACATGGCCGCGGTCGAGAAGGTCGAGGAGCACATCGCCGACGCGGTTTCGCACGGCGGCCGCGTGCTGACCGGCGGCAGCCGTCACGCCCGCGGCGGCAGCTTCTTCGAGCCGACGGTGCTGGCCGACGTCACCACGGCGATGAAGGTGACCAACGAGGAAACCTTCGGCCCGGTCGCCCCGGTCTATCGCTTCCAGACCGAGGACGAGGCGGTCCGCATGGCCAACGACACCGAGTTCGGGCTCGCCGCCTACTACTTCACCCGCGACATCGGCCGGGCCTGGCGGGTCGGCGAGGCGCTGGAGTATGGCCTGGTCGGTTGCAACGCCGGGGTGATCTCGACCGAGATCGCGCCGTTCGGCGGCTACAAGGAGTCCGGGCTCGGCCGCGAAGGCTCCAAATACGGCATCGATGAGTTCGTCGAGATCAAATACCTGTGCATGGGCGGGGTCTGACCCGCGGTTGCGCCGCCACCACGCTGCTGCGACAATCGTGACGCGAACTGCTGCGGCCCGGCGCACGGTCCAGCCGCGCGATACGGCGCCGAGGCGGAACACGGGAGCGCGATGATGCCGAAGCCCAAGCCGATCCTGATCGCCTGTGCGCTGGTCCTGACCGCAGGCGCGTCGTCCGCCGTCGCCTGCCAGGGCGGACCCGAGGCGAACAAGCGCGTCGTCGCCGAGGCGATCGCACGGGTGTGGAATGCCGGCGACACCGCCGCGATCGACCGCCTGTTCGCCCCCGACTATGTCGACCACAGCGCCGACCCGCTGCTGCCAGACGGGCCGGACGGAGTCCGCATCGTCTACACCGCGATGCGGGCCGCCTTTCCCGACCTGCAGATGGCGATCCAGGACCAGATCGCCGACGGCGAACTGGTGGCGACGCGGGTGGTCCTGTACGGCACCAACTCCGGGCCCTTCATGGGCTCGGCGCCGACGGGCAACCCGGTGCTGATCCCGGCGATGCATTTCGACCGGGTCTGCGACGGCCGGATCGCCGAGCACTGGGCGGTGATCGACACGGCCGCGTTGGCGGCGCAGCTGGACACCGATTCCGCCGTCGCGGACTGATCCGCAGCGCATGACGGGATCGACGGTCCGGCCATCCTGCGCTAGGGGTGGCCGTCGGCCGCGGCCGAATGGATTCGAACGACGGGGACGGCAGCGGTCGTGCTGAAGGTTTCCAACCTGATCTACGACTATCCGGGCCTGCGCGCCTTGAACGATGTCTCGTTCGAGGTGAAGCCGGGCACGATCACCGCGCTGGTCGGTCCGAACGGCGCCGGCAAGACCACGCTGCTGCGCTGCATTTCCGCGCTGGAACGGCCGATGGCCGGCACGGTGACGATCGACGGCGAGGACGCGCACCGCGACCCGCGCCACACCCATGCGGTCCTCGGCTACCTGCCGGATTTCTTCGGCCTGTACGAGACCCTGACGGTCAGCCAGTGCCTGCGTTACCGCGCGGCGGCCCAGGGACTGCCCGCCCGCGACCAGCGTGCGGCCGTGGTGCGTGCGGCCGAGCGCATGCAGCTGACCGACCGGATGAAGCAGCGCGCCGGCGCCCTGTCGCGCGGCCTGAAGCAGAGGCTCGCCATCGCCCAGGCGATCATTCACGAGCCGGCCTTCCTGCTGCTCGACGAGCCGGCCTCCGGCCTCGATCCCGAGGCACGGATCCAGCTCTCGTTCGTCCTGCGCCAGCTCAGCGTCGACGGCATGACGCTGATGGTCTCGTCGCACATCCTGTCCGAGCTCGAGGACTATGCGACCGACATGCTGGTGATCCGCAACGGCCGCGCGGTCGATTTTCGCCCGCTGGGCGATGCGCACAGCCGCGACGGCGGGCCGGTCAGGCTGAACGTCGCGCTGGCCCACCCCGACCCGCGGCTGGGCGAGGTGCTGTCTGCCCTGCCGCAGGTGTCCGCCGCGGCGGTCGAGGGCCGCTCCGCCAGCTTCGCCGCCGATCCGGACCTCAAGAACCGCGCCGCGATCCTGAAGGCGCTGGTCGACGCCGGCCTGCCGGTCTGCGGCTTCAGCACGGAAAAGGTCGGCCTGCGCGCCGCCTACATGGCCAACGCCGACGGCGGCGGCGGCACGGGAGCGACGCCGTGAACCCCGAGTTCCGCCGCAACCTGTGGATCGAGCTGACCGGGCCGCGGATCGCGCTCGCGGTCGGCGTGCCGGCGATCCTGCTGCTGGCGGTCTGGCTGCGGCCCGGCCACGACATCACCCTGATCAACAACATCTCGATCCTGCTCTACAACCTCGGCGCCTTCATCGGGGGCCCGCGCCGCGCCGCCAACTCGATCGCGATCGAGGTGCGCGGCCGGACCTGGGAGGGTCAGGTGATGTCGGCGCTCAGTGCCTGGTCGATGACCTGGGGCAAGCTGCTGGGCGGCTGCGCGCTGGTCTGGATCTCGGCGCTGATCTGTCTCGGCAGCTCGCTCGCGATCGAGCTGCAGATCTTCCCGACCGGGACGGCACTGGGCAATGCGGGGTTGCGCATTTTCACCGCCTTTGCCGCCCAGGCCGTCGCTTTCTGCAGTGCGCTGATCATCCTGCGCAAGAGCGCGGCGGGCAAGTCGCTGAACTCCACCCTCAGCCAGGCGGTCGGCCTGATCGCTGCCGCGATCTTCGGGCTGGCCTTCGCGCCGACGGTCACCCAGTACAGCTGGATGTGGACGGTGTTCGAGCAGCAGTCGGGCTTCGACCTGAGCATCGCCTGGTATGGGCTGCAGGCCGACGGCAACCTGTTCCGCGTGGTCTCGCTCGCCATCTTCGTCGGCTGGACCTGGCTTGCCGCCAACCGGCTGATGCGCCACGTGCTGCAATATTCCAGCATGCCCTGGGCCTGGCCGGCCTTCGTCATCTTCATGGTGGTCTATTTCGGCGGTTTCTTCTCCGCCGGGGCGGGCAGCAGCGGCTGGGTCGCGGCCGGCTTCTTCATCGTCGCCTGGCTGACCTATCCGGCGGCGTTGAGCGATGTGAAGGATGCCGTCGCCTATGGCTGGCTGCGCCGCGACCTGTCCGCCGGGCGCTGGCGCAACGCGCTGCAGCGCATGCCGGCGTGGATGCCGACCCTGGCGATCCTTCTCGTCTTCGGCATCGCGGTCGCGGTCAGCGCGCCGTTCTCGTCGCTGTCCGCCCTGCGCGTCGACGACTTCGAGGGCCTTGGAGACCTGCTGACATCGGGCGCCTGGCTCAGCAGCAGCCTGATGCTGGCGATCCTGCTGTTCGTGATCCGCGACCTCGGTATCATCCACCTGCTCGCCTTCTCCGACGCCGGACGCTATTCGGACGTGGTCGCGGTGATCGTGCTGATCGCGCTCTATCTGGTCATCCCGATTGCCGGCTCGGCCGCCGGCAGCGCGGCGATGGTCGCCGCCTTCCTGCCGCTCGACCTGGGCGACCCGGCCGTCACGCTGGGCCCGGTGGCGGTGGAAGCCGTGGCCACCACGATCGCCGCCAGGGCGATGGCGCGGCGCGCGGCGCGCCCGCCACGGCCGGCGACCGGCAGCGCGGGAGCGTCTGCCGCCGCCTGACCGGCGCCGGCGCCATTGTGCCTGGACATGGCCGCGCAAGCGGGTTTTTCTGAACCTCCAGCGCTCGACGCCGGGACCGCAGCCATGACCGGGACACCGTCGCCATGGGACCGATCGTCCGCATCATCATTCGGCTCGCCGTCGTCGCGATCGTCGGCGCCGCCATCGCGGTTGCCGGTCTCTACATCCTGGCGCAGCACGACGCGATCGCCCCGCTGGAGGCGGCGGTGGAGCCGGACGCGGCGCTGGCGGCCGAGGGCGAACTGCTCGCCGCCGTCGGCGACTGCGCCGTCTGCCACACGCGGCCGGGCGGCCCTGCCTTCGCGGGCGGACGGCCGCTGGAGACGCCGTTCGGGACGGTCCATTCCACCAACATCACGCCGGACCCCGAGACCGGCATCGGTCGCTGGCCGCTGGCGGCCTTCGTGCGGTCGATGCGCGAGGGTATCGACCGCGAGGGCGACCACCTCTACCCGGTCTTTCCCTACGACCATTTCCGCCTGGTCACCGATGAGGATCTCGCGGCGCTCTACGCCTATCTGATGAGCCTGGAGCCGGTCGCCGCGGAGCCGGTGGCCAATACGCTGGACTTCCCCTTCGACCGGCGAATGCTCGTGGCCGGCTGGAACCTGCTCTACCTCGACGAGGGAGTCTTCCAGCCGGACCCGTCGCGCGACGCCGAATGGAATCGCGGCGCCTATCTGGTCGAGGGCCTGGGCCACTGCGGCGCCTGCCATTCGCCCCGTGATGGGCTCGGCGGCATCGTCGCGGACGCGCCCTTCGCGGGCGGCGAGGCCGAAGGCTGGCACGCGCCCGCCCTCGGCGCCGCATCGCCGGCGCCGATCGCCTGGGACGTCGACCCGATGGTCAACTACCTGATCGACGGCTGGGACCGCGATCACGGCATCGCCGCCGGTCCGATGACCGCGGTGGTCAACAGCCTCTACCTGTTGCCGGAGGACGACATCTACGCCATCGCCGCCTATGTCGTTTCGCTGCAGGGCGACGCGGCCGGCAACGCATCGCGCCGCGACGACGCGATCGCCTTCGCCGAGGCCCAGGCCTTCGGCGTCGACGGGCCGCCGCCGAGCCTGGCGGTGACGGTCGGCAGCAATGCGGCCCTGCAGCGCGGCGCGGACACCTTCGCCGCGATCTGCGCCAACTGCCATCGCAGCGACGGCCAGACCGCACCGTTGGCGCTGACCGCGACGATCAACGCGCCGGTGCCGGACAACGCGATCCGGGTGATCCTGGACGGCATCCAGCCGCCGGAAGGGTCGCCGTCGCGCACGATGCGGGCCTTTGACGCCGCGCTGTCCGACGCGGAACTGGTCGATCTGCTCGCCTTCCTGCGCGCCCATTTCAGCCGCGCGCCGGTCTGGACCGATCTCGCGCAACGGGTAGCGGCAATCCGCGGCGACGACTGAGCGCGACCGGGACGCACCAGAAGAAACGGCCCGCAGGGCTGTCCCTGCGGGCCGTCATCTGTCAGCGCCAGCGACGCGCGCTCAGGCGCGCAGGCCCTCAAGCACCCGGTCGGGCGTCAGCGGCAGGCGGCGGAAGCGCACGCCGGTGGCGCTGAACACCGCATTGCCGAGGGCGCCGGCGGTCGGTCCCTGCGACGCCTCGCCGGTGCCGAGATAGGGTGCGCCCGGCCGGTCGATCAGCTCGACCTGCACCGGCGGCACCTCGTTGAAGGTGAGGATCGGGTAGCTCGCCCAGTCCTCCGACAGCACGCGGGTGTCGTCGAACCGCACCTCCTCCTTCAGTGCCCAGCTCAGCGACTGGATCAAGCCGCCCTCGATCTGGTTGGCGATATTGTCCGGGTTGACCATGTGGCCGCTGTCGCTGGCGGCGACCGCGCGCGTGACGCGGACTCGGCCGTTGCGCGGCGTGACCTGCACCTCCATCGCCACCGCGCAGTAGGTGGCGTAGTTCTTGTACTGGGCGAAGCCGATGCCGCGGCCGGTGTTGCGGCCCGGCTGCCAGCTGTCCCAGCCGAACGCCTCCGCGGCACGCAGCAGCACGTCGCGGGCGCGTTCGTCCTCCAGGTAGCGCAGGCGGTACTCGACCGGATCGACGCCGGCCTCGTGCGCCAGTTCGTCCATGAAGGACTCGATGGCGAACACGTTGGCGAAGGCGCCGAGCCCGCGGGTCGCCGACACGCGCAGCGGCATCTGCTTGGCGAAATTCACCGCCATGCGCTGGTGCGGGAAGACGTATTTCGCCTCGCCGTTGCGGCCCGAGGAGTAGTTCGGACCGCGGCCGTCGCCTGGCTCCGGGGTCGGGAACGGGGTGGCCAGGTAGCGGGCCGACAGCAGGTTGCCGGCGTCGCCGCCGGCCGGCCGCGTGCTGTGGGTGGTCGAGTAGATGTCGTGGTTCCAGTCGAGCACATTGCCCGCGGCATCGACCTCGGCCCGCAGCTTGTTGACCATCGCCGAGCCGTAGGGCTCCCACCGGTGCTCCTGCTCGCGGGTGTATTGCAGCCGTACCGCACGGCCCGGCACAGCGCGGGCCAGCAGCGCCGCATCGGCCGCCGCGTCATCGGCCATGTTGTGGCCGTAGCAGCCGGAGCCCTGGGTGTGCAGCAGCCGCACCTTGCCCTCTTCCATGCTCAGCATCGCGGCGATGGCGCGGGCGGTGCCGTAGACGCTCTGGCTGTGGGTGCGCACGGTCATCACGCCGTCGTCGCCCATCTTGGCCACCGCGCAGGAGGTGCCGATCGAACCGTGCATGTGATAGGGCCGGTAGTAGGTCGCCTCCATGGTCTTGACCGCGCCGGTGCCCGGCGTGCCGGCGTTGACCCATTCGTTGACCACGTCGACGTTGGCCTGCAGCCAGTCGAAGATGCCGTCGTGGCCGGGCAGCACGCTCTCGACGTTCCACTGTGCCGCGGCGGCGATCGCCTCCATGGCGGCGTCGGCCTGCTGCTCGCGCTCGGCCACCACGCCGAGGAAGCTGCCGTCGCGCACCACCGCCAGCACGCCGGGCATCGCCTCGACCGCCGCGGTGTCGATCGCGGCCAGGGTGGCGGCATAGGTCGGCGGCCGGATGACCCGGCCATGGGCCATGCCGTCCTCGCGATACTCCTGCACGTAGATCGCCTCGCCGGTCATCTTCGCCGGCAGGTCGACGCGCGGGATCGACTGGCCGATGTAGCGATGCTCGGCGATCGGCATCGGCTGCACCGTCCCGGTGGCGTCGCGCGTCAGGTTCAGGTTGTCGACCAGTTCCCAATAGGTGATCGACGCGCCGTCGGCCGCCGCGATGGTGCCGTCGGCGATCGTCAGGCCCTCGGCCGGCTGGCCCAGCTTCTCCGACGCGAGGTCGAGGAGGATCTGGCGCACCTCGGCGGCGGCCTGCTGCACGGCCGGGGCGCAGTTCGGCATCGACTGCGAGCCCGCGGTGGTGCCCTCGTCGGGGGTGTCCCAGGTGTCGCCGGAGATCACCTGCAGGCGCTCGAAGTCGATATAGAGCTCGTCGGCAGCGATCTGCGACACGGCGGTCAGCACGCCCTGCCCAAGCTCCACCTTGCCGACCATCAGGGTGACGGTGCCGTCGGCGTTGACCCTGATCCACGACCCGAGGTTGCGGATCTTGTCGAGGTCGCCGGGCAGCGCAGTCTCCTCCGCCGCGAGGGCGGAGCCGCCCACCTTGCCCAGGGCCGAGAAGCCGACGGCGACGAATCCGGTGTGCTTCATCAGCTGGCGGCGGGTGATCGAGAACGCGGTCGATGGCGTCAGCGGCTTGTTCATGGCTCAGGCCTCCTGCGCTGCGCGCAGCACGGCGCGGACCACGCGGTTGTGGGTGCCGCAACGGCAGAGGTTGCCGTCGAGCGCGGCCCGCACGTCGCTTTCGGTCGGGCTCGGATTGCGGTCGAGCAGCGCCTGCGCGGTCATGATCATGCCCGAGGTGCAATAGCCGCACTGCGCCGCCTGCTCGTCGATGAAGGCCTGCTGCAGGCTGCCCGGCTTGTCGCCCTCGCGCAGCCCGGCCAGCGTTTCGACCGAACGCCCTGCGGCGGCGGAGGCCGTGGTCTGGCACGACGCCACCGGCTCGCCGTCGATCAGCACCGTACAGGAACCGCATTGCGAACGGCCGCAGCCGTATTTGGTGCCGTTGACCTGCAGGTCGTGAACAAGAACGGACAACAATGTTGCCCCATCAGGCGCGTCGACCTGGACGTCCTGATTGTTGAGACGAAATGCAATCATGTTGGTGTTCCTCCCGCTACAGCGCCAGATTAGACCACAGTCGAGGCGACACCAAAGCAATTTACCTCCGGAGCGAAACTGGCCAGTTCTCCTTAAATCATATGATGAATTCGACCGTATGATTGTGCGGCGCAGCATAAAATTGCGAGGATTATTTATGTGATGCGCTCGCTACAATTGTTCGCCGCGGGCTCGCCACCAGAGAGCTACGTCGGCGCCGTGCGTCAACGCCAAGCTGGCGGTCCATGGCGACACATCGCTCGGCCGGCCGCCGGGCTCCGGTGCGGCTTGACGCGGCGGCGCTGTCGTCGCACTTCATCGGCTCCCGCCGAACCGCCGCCGCGAAGGACCCGCCATGGCAGACTACGACTACGACCTGTTCGTCATCGGCGCCGGCTCCGGCGGCGTGCGCGCGGCGCGGATCGCGGCCGGTCATGGCGCCCGGGTCGCGATCGCCGAATCCTGGAAGGTCGGCGGCACTTGCGTGCTGCGCGGCTGCGTGCCCAAGAAGCTGCTGGTCTATGGCGCCCACTTCGGCCACGACTTCGAGGATGCCGCCGCCTTCGGCTGGACGGTGGATGGCGCGCGCCACGACTGGCCGACGCTGATCGCCAACAAGGACCGGGAGCTCGACCGGCTCAACGGCATCTACCTGAAGCTCCTGGCCAACGCCGGCGTCGAGCTGATCATGGGCCGGGCCACGGTCGCCGATCCGCACACGGTGCAGCTCGCCGACCGGCAGATCACGGCCGCCTACATCCTGGTCGCGGTCGGCGGCTGGCCGTTCAAGCCGCACTATCCCGGCATCGAGCACGCGATCACCTCGAACGAGGCGCTCGACCTCGCCCGCTTCCCGAAGCGCATCGCCATCGCCGGCGGCGGCTATATCGCGGTCGAGTTCGCCGGCATCTTCAACGCCCTCGGCGCCGAGGTGACCCAGGTCTATCGCGGCCACCAGATCCTGCGCGGCTTCGACGAGGACGTGCGCCAGTTCCTTGCCACCGAGCTGACCAAGAAGGGCGTGACCATCCGCTGCGGCGTGCACGGTGCGCGGATCGACCGCAAGCACGACTGCTATGTCTACACCCTCAGCGACGGCACGGCGCTGGAGGTCGACGAGGTGATGTATGCCACCGGCCGCCGCCCGAACACGCCGGGGCTGGGCCTCGAGGCGGCCGGCGTCGCGCTGGCCGAGAACGGCGCGATCGAGGTGGACGCCGAAAGCCGCTCGTCGGTGCCCAGCATCTATGCGGTCGGCGACGTCACCGACCGTATCGCGCTGACGCCGGTCGCCATCGCCGAGGGCCACGCCTTTGCCGACACGGTGTTCGGCGGCAAGCCGCGTACGGTCGACCACGACAACGTCGCCTCGGCGGTGTTCAGCCAGCCGCCGGTAGCTTCCGTCGGCCTGGCCGAGCACGAGGCACGCGAGCGCGGCTTTGCCGTGACGATCTACAAGGCCGACTTCCGGCCGATGAAATACACGCTGGGCGACAACCCCGAGCGCTCGCTGATGAAGCTGGTGGTCGACAAGGCCACCGACCGGGTGCTCGGCGCGCACATGGTCGGCGTCGACGCCGCCGAGATCATCCAGGGCATCGCCATCGCCGTGAAGATGGGCGCGACCAAGGCCGACTTCGACGCCACCATCGGCATCCACCCGACCGCGGCCGAGGAATTCGTGACGATGCGGACCCCGGCGGGCTGAGCGCCGCCCCGGCCGGAGCGTCCCGCGTCCCTGCGGACGCAGATGAGATGCTTCACCCCATTGAAATCGAGCGGCTTTTCTTCGTCCGAATTGTTCCCTTCGGTCGGATAGCGCTCTAGGCCCAAACCGCCAACAGGCCGTCGGCGCGGCCGACCGGGTCGCTCTGCGGCACCGGCACCGCGCCGGCCTGGCGGATGGCGGCGGCGAGATCGACCGTGTCCGGGTCGGTGACGGCGCCGTCCTGGCCGGGCGGATAGCCGCCGACGACCAGGAACCCCGGCCGCTGCGCCAGCCGCTTGTGGCCGACACCGGCCGGGATCACCACCACGTCGCCGGCATTGAACTCCGCCTCGATGCCGTCGTCGCCGCCGAAGCCGACCCGCGCCCCGCCGCCGACGCAACCCAGCACCTCGTGCGACCGCAGGTGATAGTGCCAGTAGGGGAACACGCCGTTCAGCCACGTGTTCTGCCAGCCGTTGGCCCGGAACAGCGCGGTGCATCCGTCGGGGCTCAGCGCGGTGCCGCTCAGCGCCTGCCGGAACACCACCAGCGGCAGCCGCCCGTTGTTCGGCATCCCGCCGCCCGGCTGCAGCAGAAAGGTCTCGATCATTGCCGCGGCCATTGCATCCGATCCCCGTGTGACTGCCAGGCGGCCGGGACGTGGACCCTGCTCACCCGGGACCGACACATCGGTCAGAACCGGCTGCGCGTCGGGTCCTGGCCCGGGCCCAGGATGTGCAGAACGAACACGCCGTCGCTCTTTCTTCGATAGTAGATCGCGTGCGCGCCATGCACCAGCCCGCGCACGCCCGGCGCGATGTGCGACTGGTCGGATCCGATATCCGGATGTGCACCGATGGTCTGCATCGCGCCCAGCAAGGCTTCGCGACAGGACCGCGCCTGCGCAGGCCCGAAACGCTCGGTGGTGAAGCGGGCGATGTCCGCCAGGTCGCTCGCCGCCTTGCATGAAAGCGTGAGGTCAGGCACCGCGACTTAGCGCACGCGCTTCGCCCTCGGCCCACACATCCTCCGGCGCGCGACCATCCGGCCCACTCGCTTCCGCTTCCGCCAAAAGGGCGCGCAGGTCCGCGTTCGCCTGGTTCGCCCGCTGGTCGCGACGGACGAGATCGCGAAAGAACTCGCTGACGTTGCCATATTGCCCGCTCTCGACACGGGCCGCGACATAGGCGGTCATCTCGTCGGGCATCGAGATCGTCACCTTGGCCATCGGCCTGCCTCCATGCTTCGGAACAATTCGGAACTGTCCCGAACAAATAAGAATTCAGCGGGCGATCGACAGCCGCGGGTACATCGGCCGCAGCCGCTCGTAGGTCTCGCGGAAGCGGCCGTAGCCGTGGTCGTAGACCGCGGCGAACGCCGGCCTGGGCGTGTAGGTGCGGCCCGGTTCGACATACTGCCCGACCTGGGCGTAGTCCGCGAACGCACCGACGCCGACGCCGGCGACATAGGCGGCGCCCAAACAGGAGCCGGGGTGCTTCGCCACATGGGTGACCGGGTGGCCGAGGCAGTCGGCGGCGATCTGCAGCCACACCGCGCTCTCGGAGCCGCCGTTGGAGCTGACCACGCGCTTCACCGCCAGGCCCATCTCGTCGAACACCGCGAGATGGTGGCGGAAGCCGTAGACCACGCCTTCGAGCGCGGCGCGCCAGACATGGCCGAGCCGGTGGTGCAGGCCGAGGCCGACCAGCGTGCCGCGGGCATGCGGGTCGTGCAGCGGCGTCTTCTCGCCGAGGAAGTAGGGCAGCAGGATCAGGCCGTCGGCGCCCGGCGGCGTCGAAGCCGCCAACGCGTCCAGCTCGGCATAGCCCATCGTGTCGCGGCCGAACTCGCGCGCGATCCATTTCAGGACGCTGCCGCTGGCCGCCATGCAGCCGTTGGTCAGGTGCAGGCCGGGCACGATGTGGTAATCGACGAACAGCCGCGGGTCCGGCTTGAGCGCCTGGGTGGCGAGCAGGATGTCGCCGGCACCGCCGAACTTGACCAGCAGGTCGCCGTCGTCGACCACGCCGGCAACGAAGGCGGAGGCGACGTGGTCGGCACAGCCGGCGACCACCGGCGTGCCCGCGGCCAGCCCGGTCGCGGCGGCCGCTTCCGCCGTCACCGCGCCGATCGCCTCGTGCGCGTCGCGGATCGGCGGCAGCCAGGCGGCCTGCGCATGGCCGAGCGCCAGCAGATCGGCCGCGAACGCGCGGGTACGCACGTCGTAGAGGCCCGATTCCAGCGCCCAGTTGCGCTCCACGCTCTGCGCGCCGCTCAGGCGCCAGGCGATGTAGTCGTAGGAGCCGAATGCCGTGGCGATGCGTGCGAACACGTCCGGCTCGTGCACCTCCAGCCAGCGCAGCTTCGGCCCGACCAGCTGCTGGTTGACGCTGCCACCGGTCGCTGCGAAGAACGCATCGCCATCGCATTCCGCCTGCATCGCCGCGATCTCGGCGACGGCGCGCGCGTCGTTCTGCTGGATCGAGCGGCGCAGCACCCTTCCCTCGGCATCGAGCAGCACCAGCGCCGGCACCATGCCGGTGACGCCGATCGCGGCGACCGGCCGGTCGGCCGCGGCGACCAGCGCGCGGATCACCGCACAGGTGTTGTCCCACCACTGCGCCGGCTCTTCCTCCGCCCAGTTGGCGTGGTCCGAGTGCAGGTCGGTCTCGCGCCGCGCGGTCGCCAACGCGTTGCCCGCCCCGTCGATCAGGATGCCGATCGTCGAGGTGGTGCCGATGTCGATGCCGATCAGCAGGGTCATGGCATCGTCCCGATGAAGAGCGCGGCCACCCTGCCGTCATGGCGACGAGCGGAGCGAGGCGGCAATCCAGGCTCCGGTGCGCAAGTCCGTGCCCGGATTGCCGCGCCGCCTGCAGCGCCGCGCAATGACAGTGGCGGTGTCGAAACCCAAGCGCAGGTCACCGCGCGCGCTCCACTGCGGCCATGAACGCTTTCACCCTGTCCGCGTCGACCGGGTTCCAGGTGTCGCCGCCGACCTTGAGCGCTGTGCCGACCACGCAGCCGTCGGCGACCTTGAGGATCTCGGCCACCGTATCGGCGCGGACTCCGGTGTTGGCGAACACCGGCGTGCCGGGCAGCGCCTCCTTCACCGCGGCGAGGTCCGAGGCGTCGACGCCCTGGCCGGTCATCGGGCCGGAGACGGCGACGATGTCGGCGCAGGCGGAGAACACCGCGCTCTTCGCCCGCACCGCGATCGGCCGCGTGTCCAGCGACGAGGCGAATTCGGCGTTGATGTTGAAGATCAAGGCGAAGTCGTCGCGGCCCAGCTCGGCGCGCAGCCGCATCGCCGCCATTGCATCCGGCACCCACAGCCCCATGTCGCTGGCATAGGCGCCGGTCATGATCTCGCGGCCGAAGGCGGCGCCGGTGGCGGCACCCAGCGCCACGGTCGCCTTCGGGTTCCACAGATAGTTGACGCCGAACGGCACCCGCAGCATCGGCTTGACCTGGCCGATCACCGCCGCCATCGCCGCCACCGATTCCACCGGTGCGCCGGTGGTGTAGGGCCGGTCGCCCTCGTTGCCGAACATGATCGCATCGATGCCGCCGTCCTGCAGCGCGGCGACGTCGGCGACGATGGAGTCGACGATCCGGGCCATTCCGCCGGCCCGGTCGTAGAACGGCGCGCCGGGCAGCGGCGGGAAATGCGCCATGCCGACGATGGTCTTGTCGCGGAAGGGAAAACGGGCAGCGGCCATGGTCATGTTCCTGTCAGGCTGGTGATCGTGCTTCGCGTTCGCACCGCGGCGTCGGTCAGGACATCGATCGAGCCGAAACGCTGCGGCTCGACCAGCATGGCGCGGGCCAGCCGCAGGCAGCGCGTCTCGCACAGCGCGCGCATGTCGGCGTCGGCGATCCAGTCGAGATCGATGTTGTGAGCGAAGCCGAGGATGCGGCGGATCATCTTGGCCGCGCCGAAACGCAGCGTGTCGCGGTACAGCGCGGCCATGTAGGCGCGGCGCGCCGCCCGCAGCGCGTCCCGGTCGCCGGCGTCCTCGAACAGCGCGCGCGGATAGGCGCCGCCGGTGCGGTCGGTCTCCCACAACGCGGCGAATTTGGCGGCGAAGCCGGTCCAGACGTCGCGCACCGTCTGCAGCACCCAGGCCTGGTAGGCGTCGCGCGGATCGTCGGCCGTGGCGTGGCCGTCCTGGGCGAAATAGTTGATCAGCAGGTTGCCGATCACCGCACCGACGTCAAAGCCCATCGGCCCGTAGAAGGCGAACTCCGGATCGATCACCCGCGTGTCGGTCTCGGTCACCATCACCGAGCCGGTGTGCAGGTCGCCGTGCAGCAGCGCCTGCGCGTCGGCCATGAAGCGCAGCTTCAGCTCCGAAACCGCCGCCTTCAGCGCCGCGTCGCCGCGGAACGCCGCCGCGATTCCGTCCAGCTGCGGGCTGGTCCAGCGGTTGCGGTCGCAGGCGGTGTACGGGTCGGTGAAGATAAGGTCCTCGGTGATCTTGCACAGCTCGGTGTTGCCGCAGAAGATGGTCATCTGCGCCTTCTTCTCCGCCGCGCGCAACGCTAGGTCGGAGGTGAAGAACAGCGTGCGCGCCATGTAATCGCCGATGTGGGCGGCGAAGCACGGATAGCGCGTGCCGGCGATCATGCCGCGGCGCATGATGATATGCGGCTGCAGCAGCTCCATCACGATCAGGTAGAGCGCCGGCTCGAAGTGATAGACGTCGGGGGCGTGGCCGGCGGCATGCGGGCCGTGCGCCATCATGCAGCAATATTCGTAGAACGCGCGGATCGGCTTCAGCGGCCAGCTCTCGCCGGCCGCGCGCACATAGGGCAGCGCCTGCTTGGCGCAGACGCCGCCGGCCGGCCCCTTGACCAGGAACACCTGGTTCAGGTTGCCGTCGCCGACCTCGCACACCGACCAGGCCGCCGGTGTGCCGCCCAGCACGGCGGCGACATGCGGCACACCGGCCAGCAAGGCGCGCAGCGCCGCTTCGTCGAGAACGCGATAGGCCGTCGTCACGGTCTCGGTCATGACCGCCGTTTTCCTCCCCCCCTGTTGCCGCGGATGTCGCCGCGCCCGAGTCCGCGCCAGTTTAGCCCCTCGTCGCGCGGTCGCCAGCCCGCGTCACATTCGCGGCACCGGCGCGCGGACATGTCGCCCCCCGCGCTCAGGCAGGCTATAGCTTGGGACGACGCGGCGCCGCCGCGCCGCGCCATTGTCGATCCGCCAGGCCAGCGCCCCGCCATGCCCCGCCCGCCTCTCGTTCTTGCCGCGCTGCTCGCCATGAGCCAGGCGACCCATGCCGAGATGCGGGTGATCGGCGACGACGACCGCAGCCTTGCCGACAGCCGCGCCGTGCCCTGGACCTCGATCGGCCGGCTCAACCGCGCCGGCCGCGCCTTCTGCACCGGCGTGCTGATCGCGCCCGACCGCGTGCTGACCGCCGCCCACTGCCTGTACGACGTCGCCCAGGGCCGCTGGGCTCCGGCCAGCGCCATCCATTTCCTCGCCGGCTACAGCCAGGGCGACTATGCCGACGTCGCGGTCGCCACCGGCTATGCGGTGGCCGAGGGCTATGACCGGGCCCATGCGCAGGAGATGGCGACGATGTGGCGCGACTGGGCGGTGGTGACGCTGGATCACACCCTGACCACACCGCCGACGCCGATCTGGCCGCTGGCGTTCGAGGACGCGGCGGCGCTGGCGCTCGACGGCGGCGTGCTGCTGCAGGCGGGCTACAGCGAGGACCGGCCGCACGTGCTGACGGTGCACGAGGATTGCGGGCTGGTCGGGGTCGCCGGCGAGGTACCGCTGCTCTTGCACGAATGCGATGCCATCGAGGGCGACAGCGGCTCGCCGCTGCTGCTGCGCCAGGACGGGCGCTACGGCATCATCGGGCTGCATATCGCACGCACCGACTCCGAAGGTTTCGAACTCGGCGTCGCGGTGCCTTCCGCCGCGTTCGCCGGCCCGATCGGCGCGCTGCTCGGCGACGGCGTCATCGGCGCGCCCGCCGCGCGCCCGTGACGGGCGCGCACGATTGGTCCGTGACAAACGCCTGCGGACGCACCATATTGCGCGCGCTGCACGTACACTTCCCGCAATGTCGCCTCTAGGGCCCAGCGCGTCGGGATTGCGCGGCTGCTGAATGGACCTTCGTTGAGAGCGGGATGTCGAAAGAAGAACTGATCGAATTCAAGGGCACGGTGATCGAGAAGCTGCCCAATGCCATGTTCCGGGTGCGCCTGGAAAACGACCACGAGATCATTGCCCATACCGCGGGCAAGATGCGGAAGTTCCGGATCCGGGTGATGCCCGGCGACGTGGTCGACGTCGAGATGACTCCCTATGACCTGACCAAGGGCCGGATCACTTTCCGCTACAAGTGATCCAGCGGGTCGCCGCAACCGCACCACTCCATGAATGCCGACGCTGCCATCTGCCGCCCGATGCACGCGGTCGGGTTGGTGCGCCTGCACGGATGGCTGCCATGCGGCATGGCGGATCGCGTCGCGAGGTCCTTCATCCTTCGTTCAACGAAGCCGCGTAGACTGCTGGAATCGCTCACTCAATCCGGTGGTCCTGCCGCCATGCTGCGCACGCCCCTGCTGTCGCTCTACATCATGCTTGCGCTCATGCAGCCGGCCGGTGCCGAGGCGAACGACGCGCCGCCGGCGGCCTTCTTCGCCGGCGACTACGTGCTGGTCGGACGGCTGCAGGACGGCGGCGACGCCTATGCCGGCAGCGCCGGCATCGTCGCAGCGGACGACGACATGCTGACGATCGAGCGGACCGTGGACGGCGAAACCGTCCGGGAGACCGGCCGCTTCGTCACGCCGCGGCCGCCCGGCGAGGGTCGCGTCCTCCATCTCAGCAGTGCCGACGGGGCACTGGTCGGCAGCTGCCTGCGGACGGTCGACCTCGACAACGACCCGCGGCTGACCTGCCTGCGGGCGGTGGCGGGCACCGACCCGGCCGAGCCCGGCTATGAGGCCCTGTTTCCGGCCCGCTAGGGCATGTTGATATTTGTTGTCAGAATATCTCTGTAAGATATTGTAATGGAACCATTTGTGTGCACCCACATTATCCCGACTGACCAGACGTCGCTCTAAAGGCTGACCGACAGCCCGCCGTCGACCGCCAGCACGTGGCCGGTGACGTAGGACGCGGCGTCGGATGCCAGGAATACCACCGCGCCGCCCAGCTCCTCCGGCTTGGCCCAGCGGCCGAGCGGCGTGCGGCCCTCGACCCAGGCGGTGAAGGCCTTGTCCTCCAGCAGCGCTGAGTTGAGTTCGGTCGCAAAATAACCCGGCGCCAGCGCATTGACGGTGATGCCGGTCCGGCCCAGCTCGGCGGCCAGCGAGCGGGTCAGCCCGTGCAGCCCGGCCTTGGCCGCGACATAGCCGTGAATCGTCGGCCGGCCGAGGATCGCGGCGACCGAGCCGGTGCTGATGATCCGCCCGAACCGGCGCGGCAGCATCACCCGCGCCGCCTCGCGCGCCAGCTGGAAGCAGCTGACCAGGTTGGTCTGCACGACGCGGGCGAAATCCGCGTCCTCCCATTCCGTAAGCGGCCGGCGGTGCTGAATGCCGGCATTGTTGACCAGGATGTCGAACCGGCCGTGGCGCGCGGCGAGCCCGTCGATCGCCGTCCGGGCCGCCGCCGTGTCGGTGACGTCGAAAGCCAGCGGCTCGGCGGCCAGACCCTGGTCGGTCAGCCTGGCCGCCGCCGCCGCGACGTCGTCGGCACTGCGGCTGTTCAGCGCCACCGTGGCGCCATGGCGCGCCAGCGCCTCTGCCATCGCAAAGCCCAGCCCGCGCGAGGCGCCGGTGACCAGCGCCACCCGGCCGGCCAGCGAGAACATGTCGGACATCCCTCTCCTCCCCCGTCGTCGGTTCGTATCGCCGCCCCAGGGTGACAGATCGGCCGGCGCGCCGCCATGGGCGCCGACGGCGCGGATTGCCGGTGGACCGCGCCCGCCATCGATGCGACCTTGGCACCGACCAAACCGGCTGGGATCACCAGGGAGGACGAAGCCCATGACGCGCACGACAACTCTCGCGGCGACCGCACTGCTCGCCCTCGCCGCGACAGCCGGAGCGGCCCAGGCGCAGGCCGGACGCTGGTCGACCCCACAGCCGCCGATCTACGACCCGGTGTGCGGCGAGCCTGAGAACGGCGAGTGCTATCTGCTGCCGAGCACCGGCAACCGGTCCGCGGACGGCCGCTTCGCCATCGCGCTGCATTGCCAGAGCACACTGTCGGTTGACGGCGCCACCGGCCAGAACGGTGCGCAATACGGCACCGTCGCGCTCGCCGTCGACGGCCAGCCCCTCGGCCAGTTCCGGATCGTCGGCGGTCTCGACGCCGACTATCTGAACCCCCAGCCGACACCCGCGCTGATCGCGGCGCTGCGCCACGGCGGCACGCTGACGATGGTGTTCGACGGGGTGACGGCGACGACCGTCAGCCTGGCCGGCTCCAGCGCCGCCATCGCCGCGCTCGACGTCGTCTGCGCCGGCGACGGCGGCCAGTCGACCGCCGTCCAGCCGCCGGCCACCCGCCAGCGCCAGTATTTCGCCGACTACATGGCCACCTGCCGGCCAGACGGCGGCTGCGATGCCACCACCTTCAGCGACACGCCCACCTCCGACGGCAACAGCTTCTCGTCGACACTGGTGATGAACCGGCTGGGCTTCCCCGGCACCGCCTGGATCCTCAGCTTCGCCGGCGCGTTCGAGGGGCCGGTGCCCGGCACGCCGATCCAGGTGACCGTCGGCCAGCAGAGCTGGACGCTGGCCGCCGGCGAGGGCTATGGCGACATCATGGGCCACAACTACTTCGCCTGGCCCGCCAACGAGCAGATCCTCGCCGCGATGCGCACCGCCGCCTTCCTCGACGTGACCCAGACCGTCGCCAACGGCAGCCGCCAGACCGTGCGCTACTCGCTGCGCGGCCTGAACGACGCCATGGCCTGGATCGACCAGGTGCAGGGCCGCAGCGGCGAACCGGCCCTGATCGGCGTGCCGATGGCGCTGGACGAGATCGTACCGGGCTACCAGCCGGCTCAGTAGGGGCTGGCCGGGGAACGGGCTGCCCTGCAGCGCACCCGCCGGTCGGATCGCGGCAATCAGGCCCCCTGCGCCCGGCCGGTCCACGCCGCGCCGACCGGAATGCCGCAGCTGCCCCAGCTGCCGTCGAAGGCGATCTCGCCCTGCATGGTCACGTCGAACGTGCCCCAGACGTAGAGCGGCTGCTGGAACTGGAAGCCCTCGCCGACAAGCTGCGGCGGCGGCGGCAGCGCGATCGGACAGGCCACCGGCCCGCCGGCGCGCGCCCAGTTGCCCTGCCACTTGCCGGTCGCATAGTCGAGCGTGCCCCAGACCAGGCGCGTGCCGTCCTCGTAGACGCCGTAGAGGAACAACGAGGTCGGGCCGGCCAGTTCCTCGACGTTGCGCATGCGCAGCGCGCCCTCGCTGGTGGTCCACGGCGCGCCCTGGGTATCGAAGAACGGCACCGACCAGACGCCGTTCGATGCGGCCGGACCGAAACCAGGGCCGGGCCCGACCCCCGGGCCCTGCGGCGTGCCGGCCACCGGGACGCAGGCGGCGAGGCTCATCGCGATGCAGGCGGCCAGGCCGCCGCGGATCGCACGGCGGCCGTGTGCGGGTTTCGTCATCGTGGCGTCGTCTCCAGCTGTCCTTGCGACAGCCCGCGACCCGGCCTGCCTTCGATCTGTGCAGTGTCGCCCATCGCCGCCGGCATGGCCATGGGGTCGATTCCCCATGTTCGGACCGGCGCGCCGCAGCGGGGCGCGATCGGTCGGCGCGATCGTCAGACCGTCCGGAAGAACGCGTTCACCGGGTCGACGAACTCGATGCTCGGCACGCGCGCGCGCCACGCGGCCTTCTGTTCCGCGGTCCAGTCGACGTGTAGCTTGAGGTCCGTCGGCCGCGACAGCACGCCGTCGTTCAGATAGCGCAGGTGCTCCTTCACGTGCGCGCCGTCGAAATGGGCAGCCATGCCTTCGAAGTTGCGGAACACCTCGAGCCAGCGATAGGTCACCTCGGTGTCGGTCGTGGCGATCCTGGTCTGCAGATGCACCAGCATGTCCGGCTCGATCGCCTTCACCTTGGCCTGGATGGCCGCACCGCGCCGCTCATATTCCGCGGCATGGGCGGCATGGACGTATTCGAACGCTTCGAGGACGAACAAACTCATCGCGGGTGACCCTGCTGTTTCGGTTGCCGGGATGGTGCACCGATTCGACCGCCGACGGGACAACAAAGTGAGCGCGCGCGCAGGTCGTACTGGAGGGTAGCGACCGTCCGGCACTAGACTGGCCCGACATAAGGGGCTGCGTGGTAGCGGGGAAGCAGGCATGAGCGCGATGGTGATCACGCCGGTCGCCGGCAAGACCTTCGGCGCCGTCGTCACCGGCGTCCGCCTCGCCGGCATCGACGATGGCGCGTTCGCCAGCATCCATGAAGCCTTCCTGGAATACGGCTTCCTGTGCTTTCCCGGCCAGTTCCTGACCGAGCAGCAGAATGTGGACTTCTGCGAGCGGTTCGGCCCGCTCGAGTTCGGCCCCATCCCGATGGCCAACCGGCCGCGGCTGCGCGAAGGCGAATACGGCGACACGCTCGACCTCGAGACCCAGGTCATGCGCATCAACATCGGCAACGAGGCCTGGCACACGGACTCGACCTACCGGCTGGTCTCCAGCAAGTGCGCCATGCTCTCGGCGGTCGAGGTGCCGGACGCCGGCGGCGAGACCGAACTGGCGGATTGCCGGGCTGCATGGACCGCTCTCGACGCGGCGACGAAACGGCGGATCGCGCATCTGGCGGCCTATCACGCCTCCGAATACTCGCAGGCGAACGACCTCGGCGATTTTCCGCCGATCCGGCCGGACTCGATCTTCGAGGGCAACGCGTATCTGCGGCCGCTGGTCAAGCTGCACCCGGAGACCGGCGGCAGGAGCATCTTCGTCGCCCGCCACGCCTTCGGCATTCCCGGGCTCGGCCGCGACGAGAGCCGGGCCCTGCTGCAGGCGCTGACCGAGTTCATCGTCTCCGAGCCATCCCGCGTCTACGCACACCATTGGCAGCCGGGCGACAGCCTGCTGTGGGACAACCGCTGCCTGCTGCACCGGGCGCGGCCCTACGACTACGCCAGGCCGCGCGTGCTGATCGCCACCCGGGTGGCCGGCGACCCGGCCTCCGAGATCGCCGACAACCCGACCGGCGCGCAAGCCGAAGCCGGCCGCCGCGCGCTCGCCGCCGAGCTCGCCCATCTGCGCGACGAGGTCACGGACCGCCGCTACCGCGGGACGACGGCGGCCGAGGCGGTCGGGGGCTGAGGCCGCGCTGGCGGCGGCGTTCCGGACCTCCGGTCGCATGAGAGCCGGATTTCCGCCTTGTTCGGCGCGGTTGAATGGCCGGTCCGGCCTTGATCGGGCGCCGACCGACGGGGAGCAGCCGATGACCTGGATCGGAACGTGGCGCGGCGGCGTTTCCGCCTGCCTGCTGGTTGCGGGATGCGTGGCGGCAGACCCGGCGCCGCAGCCGGCACCGCCGATCCTGTGCGAGCAGGAGTACAGCAATGCCGCCTGGCCCGACCTCTATCCGCCCATCCATTGGGTGCTGGGGATCGCCAGCGACGGACGCATCCTGGGCTACGATCCCACGCGCGCGGACGGCTCCGCGTCCGGCGCGGCCGGTCCCGGCGTCGTGATTCCCCCGCCGCCGCCGTCGGCCCGCAGCCTGCAGGCGCGCTATGCCGGCGCCGTGCCGCTCGACCGGACCGTGCCGGCGGCGGACCTCGCGCGGATCGTCGAACTTGCCTGGGCGATCCGCGACGGCGACCTTGTCGAGACAGGCGAGCCGACCGTCTTCGACGCCGGCGTCGACACGCTGCGCTGCTTCGTGCCGATCCCCGGCAGCGACATCCTTCGCGTGGTGCCGGTCGCCCGCAGGCTGGCCGCCCCGGCGGTCAACGATCACCCCGAAACGACCGAGCTGATCGGCCTGCTCGACCGCGCTTTCGGCAACCGGCCCTGAGCGCAGCGCCACCCGCCGCCGCATCGACGGGGCGCGGCACGCGGACGCGGGCGCCAAATGACGGGCGCGGGCGCGACAGGCGTCCGACTGCGGGTTTCCCGCGGCGCGCGGTCATTGACCGCAAGCAAGGCACCGCGCTCGTCGGCCTGGCAACCTGCGCCTCCAACGCCAACCAAACCGCGAGGCCTCGCCGATGCCGTTTCCCTGCCGAACCCTGTGCGTGCTTGCCTGGATGCTGCCGCTGCTGGCCGGGCCGGCGCGGGCCGACTCGCTGTTTCTCACGCTGGGCGACGCGCTCGACAACCGCGTCGCCGAGATGGTGGCCCATTTCGATCCGCTGCCCCTGATCGGCCCGGCCCGGCACCACCCGACGCGGGTGACCGACCAGGCCACGTTCCTGGCGCTGGTCGGCAGCCTAGGCCAGGGCGACGTGCTCTACCTGAACACCCACTCCAACACGATGTGCGTGGGCTTGAGCGAAAACGAGACCCTGACATTCGATGCCATCGGCTGTGCGCTGCGCGACGGGCCGGCGGACAGCCGACGGGTGCCGCCGCGGCTGCTCGCCGTCGTCGTCGACGGCTGCATGGCCAATGCCGTGCACGGCGATTTCGCGCGCGTCTCGCAGGCGTTCAACGGCGAACTGGTGATCGGCTGGGCGACGGTGACCAACTCGATCGCCCACATCTCGGCCATGTACGACATCCTCGAGCGCCTGTTCGTCGAGGGCCTGCCGCTGGCCCGCACGCCCAGCGACCGCACCCCGGCCCTTGTCGGCCGGCCCTATCTCTATGCGCCGACCGCCTACTACGGCGAGACCATGGCCGCCGTCGCCACCCACCTCGCCCAGCGCCTGGCCGCCGGAGCCGAGCCCGACCTCGGCCGCGACACCTACAGCGCGGAGGCCTGCGGCGCGGACAAGCCCGACGACGACGAGCAGTGCCGCGCCTTCTTCGAAGAGAACCCGTATTTCTGCGTGATCCCGCCGATGAACGAGGAAACCGACGAGTCAGCCTACCGGACGATGTTCGACCGGTGCTGCGTGTATTGAGCCGTCCCCCGTGAGATATGCTCCCGAGTGCGGCGACTATCTAGGGACACAGTACCTAATTGCACCTCGCAAATCGCTCGGCTAGGCTAAGCCATGGCTCGGCTCGCGCGCATCGTCGTTCCCGGCGTCGCCCACCACGTCACGCAGCGGGGCAACCGCCGCCAGGACGTGTTCTTCGAGGATGCCGACTATGCGGCCTATGTCGCCCTGGTCTCGGCTGCCTGCCGGAGCGAGGACGTGCGCTGCCTCGCCTGGTGCCTGATGCCCAACCACGTGCACCTGATCCTCGTGCCCGCGAGCGAGGACGGTCTGCGCGCTGCCCTGTCGGAGGCGCACCGGCGCTACTCGCGGCGCATCAATTCCGCCCACGGATGGACGGGCTATCTGTGGCAGGGGCGGTTTGCGAGCTATCCGATGGATGACGCCCACCTGGTGACGGCGGTCCGCTATGTGGAGCTGAATCCCGTGCGGGCCGGCCTCGTCACCCGCGCCGAGGCGTGGCGCTGGTCGAGCGCGCAGGCCCATGTCGAGGGGCAGGCGGACGGGCTCACCGACCTCAAGTGCACCGCCGGTCTGCACCGCAACTGGCGGGCGATGCTGCGCCACGGGCTGGAGGCGGGCGACCTGACCGACGAGGCCGCAGCAGCGATCGAGGCGCATGCGCGAACAGGTCGCCCGCTGGGCAGCGACGGCTTCGTGGCAAAGCTGGAGGCGGCGACCGGCCGCCAGCTCAAGCGCCGCAAGCCAGGGCGGAAGCCAAAGCAGTCGGAGAATTAGGAATAGTGTCCCCGGATTTCCCGGCCAGGAATAGTGTCCCCGGATTTCCGTGTCCCCGGATTTCCCGGATTTCTGTTGCTACCGCCTTGGCCGGGCTTGATCCGGCCATCCACGGGGCCGATGCCGGAGCGCCCGACGTTGCATGCTGTTCGCCCCCGCATTGCCCCCCGCCGCACATTCCGCTAATCCTCCGCCCGCCCCTCGCCGCCGTCACAGCACAGGACCCACCGATGGCCAAGGCCCCGACGCATGCGATCTCGCCCACCCGGGCGGAGGACTATCCCGGCTGGTACCAGCAGATCATCCGCGCCGCCGACATGGCGGACAATGCGCCGGTGCGCGGCTGCATGGTGATCAAGCCCTGGGGCTACGGCATCTGGGAGTTGGTGCAGCGGGCGATGGACGACCGCATCAAGGCCACCGGTCACGACAACTGCTATTTCCCGCTGTTCATCCCGCTGCGCTTCATCGAGAAGGAGGCCCAGCACGTCGAGGGCTTCGCCAAGGAGATGGCGGTGGTCACCCACCACCGGCTGGCGATGCACGACGGCAAGCTGGTGCCGGAGGGCGAGCTGGAGGAGCCGCTGATCGTGCGGCCGACCTCCGAGACCATCATCGGCGAGGCGTTCCGCGACTGGATCCAGAGTTATCGCGACCTGCCGGTGCTGGTGAACCAGTGGGCCAACGTGGTGCGCTGGGAAATGCGGCCGCGCATCTTCCTGCGCACCTCCGAGTTCCTCTGGCAGGAGGGCCATACCGCGCACGCCACCGCCGACGAGGCGGTGGAGGAGATGATGCGGATGCTGGAGGTCTATCGCGAGGTGGTCGAGGACGTGATGGCGATCCCGGTCATCCCCGGCGAGAAGTCGGAGAGCGAGCGCTTCCCCGGCGCCGACCGCACCACCACCATCGAGGCGATGATGCAGGACGGCAAGGCGCTGCAGTCCGGCACCTCGCACTTCCTCGGCCAGAATTTCGCCAAGGCCGCCAACATCCGCTTCCAGACCCGCGAGGAGGGGCTGGACTATGTCTGGACCACCTCCTGGGGCTCGTCGACCCGGCTGATCGGCGCGCTGATCATGACCCATGGCGACGACGACGGCCTGCGCGTGCCGCCGAAGGTGGCGCCGCGCCAGGTGATGATCGTGCCGATCATCCGCGACCCCAGCCAGGCCGGCCCGGTGCTGGACTACGCCAACCGCATCGCCGACGAGCTGTCGGCCCAGTCATACGCCGGCGCGCCGGTGCGGGTGCGGGTCGACGCCCGCGACCTGCCCTCGCAGGACAAGCGCTGGGAGTGGATCAAGAAGGGCACGCCGATCGTCGCCGAGGTCGGGCCACGCGACATCGAGAACGATGGCGTCGCCTTCGTCCGCCGCGACCGGCTGGGCGAGAAGAAGGCGATCGTCGGCCGCGCCGAGTTCGTCGGCGGCATCGCCGCGCAGCTCGACGAGTTGCACCGGTCGCTGTTCGGCCAGGCGCTGGCCTATCGCCGGCAGCGCAGCCGCGACGACATCGCCACCTACGACGACTTCCGCGAGTATTTCGGCGGCAAGGGCGCCGACGCCTACGACGCCGAGCGCGGCTTCGTCCGCGCCAAGTGGTGCGGCGAGCGGGAGTCGGAGGCGAAGCTGGCCGACCTCGGCGTGTCGATCCGATGCCTGCCGTTCGACCAGTCGGGGACCGAGGGCAAATGCGTGCTGACCGGCAAGCCGGCAACCACCGACGCCATCTTCGCCAAGGCCTATTGAGGCGGAATGCCCGGCCGACCTGCCATCGTCTCCCACAGCACGTCATCCCCGGGCTCGAACCGGGGACCTGTTGCCGTCGGCGCCCCGTCCCAAAGAGATCCCCGGGCCGAGCCGCGGGATGACGCACTGCGGAGCGGGTCGCGCGGCAAGGACGGCTTCGCCGCATGCTGAGCCCGGCCAAGGAAGCGCTGTGCCGGCACGCCGACGTGCCGGACCGCTGGCTGCTGACGCCGCTGTTGCTGGTGGCGCTGGCCTGCCTGCTGCTCGGCGTCTACCTGCCGGCGATCACGGTGGAATCGGTGCCGCTGGTCGAGGACGACCTGTCGATCCTGGGTGCCGCGATCGCGCTATGGAATGACGAGCAGTATTTCCTGTTCGCGGTCATCGTCGTGTTCTCGATGATCTTTCCGCTGTTGAAGATCGTGCTCGGGCTGTGGGCGTGGCGCTGGGCCAGCCTGGAGGTGCGCGCGCCGCTGCGCCTGGTGCGGCGGATTGAGCAGCTCGGCAAATGGTCGATGCTCGACGTCTTCATCTTTGCCATCGTGGTCGCCGGCTTGAGCGTATCGCTGATATCGTCGGTCTGGGTGCACGAGGGCATCTATCTGTTCACCGGCGCCGTCGTGCTGTCGATGTGGGTGATGGGCCGGCTGGAGCGCATCGCCATCGAGCTCGAGGAGCGCTGGCGCGACCACAGGGGGAGGACGACACATGGATGAACGCGAACGCCAGGGCCGCATCGACCTGGCCGCCGCCCTGCGCTGGGCCTGCCGGCTGGGCCTGAACGAGGGCGTCTGCAACCACTTCAGCCTGGCCGTCAACGACGACGGCACCGAGTATCTGATCAACCCGCAGGGCTTCCACTGGTCGGAACTGACTGCGGGCGACATGATGCGGCTGAACGTCGACGGCCGCATCGTCAGCGGCAAGCACACGGTGGAGCCGACGGCGTTCCACATCCACGGCCGGCTGCACGCGCGGCTGCCGCACGCCACCGCCGCGCTGCACACCCACATGCCCTATGCCACCGCGCTGACCTGCCTGGACAACGGACGGCTGGAGCCGACCTACATCTCCAGCCTGCGCTTCCACGACCGCATCGCCTATGACGAGGAATTCAACGGCGTCGCCCTGTCGGACGACGAGGGCGACCGCATCGCCCGGGCGATGGGCAACAAGCCGGTGTGCATGATGGGCAACCACGGCGTCATGGTCACCGGCCGCAACATGGCCTGGGCCTTCGACACGCTCTACTACCTGGAGCGGGCGGCGCAGGTGCAGGTGCTGGCGATGTCGACCGGCAAGCCGCTGCGTCGGCTGCCGGAGCATATCCTGGACCAGTCGGTCGCCCAGATCGAGGGCGAGGAACAGCAGGTGACGCTGCACTTCGACGCGATCAAGCGCATCCTAGACCGCGAGGAGCCGGAATACCGGACCCTGTGAGCGGGCGGTGAACGTGCGTCTCGCGTTGCTGGCCGCCCTGATCGCGGGAAGCTGCGCCAGCTGGGCGCGGTCGGCCGCGGCCGATCCGTGCGCGCGCACGCTGAACGACTATCCGCCGCCGCCAAGCGAAACGGCCACGTTGACCTGCACCTGGGGGCCGCCGCGCGGCGGCCTGCTGCTCGACCTGTCCGAACTCACCGACGAGTTGGCCGCTCCCGATGCGCCGCAGCCCTACGAAGGCACGCTGTTGCAGACGATCGGCGGCGTCGCCGGCAGCTGGACCTATGCCGCGGGCAGCAACATCTGCATGGCGGCCCGGCATGCCGGCCTGATCCCCGAGCCGGAGTTCGGCGCCGAGATCAGGCTGGCGATCGCGCCGGGCTGCGAGCGCTACGAGGCCAGTGCGCGCAACGGCATCGAGAGCCAGGCCGCAGGGCCGGACCGGCGCAGCTTCTTTTTCCCGGCGGTCAGCGACGGCGGCTGTCCCGGCACCGCGGCCTACCGTCCCGACCGGCTGGTGCTGGGCCGCTACGCCGACACCTGGACGGCGGTGACGTCCCCGCGCGACGACGGCTCGTGGTCGTGCAGCGCCTACAGCCGCGCAGCGGAGTCCGACCCGGACGACGGCCTGTGGCTGCTGGTGTTCGACAACCACATCCGCTTCGACCCGGCGGACGACATCGCCGAGGACACCCGCGTCACCATCGCCATCGACGGCACGACGTTTCCGATGGCGCTGCGCAACGGCTATGCGTTCGTGCCGCTGTCGATCGCGCCGGTGGCCCGGGCTCTCGGCACCGGCGCGGAGGTCGCGGTAACCGTCGACACCGGCACCGGCGCGCCGGCGACCCACCGCTTCCCGCTACAGGGTTTCGCCGACGCATTCGGGCGGATCGCCGCCGAGTGCGGCTTCGACCCGGCGGCCGTCCTCGGCGAGCACCCCTGAGGGACAAGGCGTCGCACGCGCTAATCCCAGCTAAACCATTCGTCTGTATGCCTCGTAATACCCATCGGGTTGCAACCGACGATTAAGGACTTCGGTCAGCGGAATGCAGAATGGCTGTCCATTGCCGTTCAACGAGGACTACCGGCTTGCCGTCCTGCGCAGCTATCGCATCCTCGACAGCGAGGCGGAGCCGGCGTTCGACCGTCTGGTGAGACTGGCCGCGGAGCTGGCCGAGGTTCCGGTCGCGCTGATCTCGCTGATCGACCAGGAACGCCAGTGGTTCAAGGCCAAGGTTGGCCTGGATGTGGCCGAGACCCCGCGCGACATCTCGTTCTGCCAGCACGCGATCATGCGCAGCGACCCGCTGATCGTGCCCGACGCGTCCCAGGATCCGCGCTTCGCCGACAACCCGCTGGTCACCGGCGAGATGCACCTGCGCTTCTATGCCGGCTTTCCGCTGACCGTGCCGGAAGGCGTGCGGCTCGGCACGCTGTGCATGGTCGACTTCGCGCCGCGGCCCGCGGGGCTGAGCCCCGCGCTGATCGGCCGGCTGAAGGACGTCGCCGCCTCGATCACGTCCGAGATGGCGCTGCGGCGCAGCCTGTTGGAAGCCAGGGCCGACACGTCGGCCCGCGTGCAACGGGCGGAGCGGCTGGCGGCCGATGCCGAGGCCGCCAAGCACCGGTTCCTGTCGATGGCCGGCCACGAGCTGCGCACGCCGCTGACCGGCATACTCGGCCTGTGCGAGCTGATGGAGGCCGAGATCCACGGCCCGATCGGCAATCCGCGCTATCGCGAGTTCGTCGAATCGATCCACAGCTGCGGCACCCGCCTGCACCAGACCGTGGAGCGGATCCTCACCTACGCCCGCGCCGCGGCCGACGAGTTCGAGCTGAACGAGTCTGCGTTCGACCCGCTCGACATCGTCCGCGCCGTCGCGGCGACGGTCCTGCCGGTCACCGGCCGCGGCGACGTGACCGTCCAATTCGAGGAGTGCGGCCCGGCCGCGTGGCTGTACGCCGACCGCGGGCAGTTCGAGCACATGGTCGCGCAACTTCTCGACAACGCGATCAAGTTCTCGCACTGCAACGCGACGGTGCGGATTGCCATCGAGCGGGATGTCGAGCGCGGCCTGACGGTGGCGGTGCACGACCAGGGCCGGGGCGTCGACACCCGGCGGATCGAGGAGCTGAAGCGGGCCTTCGTCCAGGCCGACGAGGGCGACGCCAGGTCCCACGAAGGCATGGGCCTGGGTCTGCCGATCGTCGACAGGCTGGCCCGGATGCACGGCGCAGATCTGCTGCTCGACCGCCGCAACGGTGACGGCACGACGGCGCGGCTGGTGTTCCCCGCCTATCGCCTGCGCGCCCCGGCACCCGCGGCGGCCGGCAGCCGTCTCAGCCTGGCGTCATAGCCGCACCCGGCTGGCCAAGGTTCAGCCGGCGCCGACCTCGCGGCGCACCGCCTTCGGCACCCGCTCCGGAAACAGTCCGCGCGCGAAGCGCTGCAGCACGATCTGCAACAGCAGGCCGATCAGAAAGATGCGGATATAGGCCGCGCGCGTGATCCAGTCGGCCGGCAGTTGGGCGGTCACCAGCTCGGTCGCCGACCAGATCGCCCAGATCAGCAACGGCCCGAACACCGCACCCAGGTTGTTGCCGCTGCCGCCGATGATCAGCATCACCCAGACCAGGAAGGTGGTCATCAGCGGCTCGGTCGCTTCGACGCCGATGAACTTGGTCAGGTGCGCCTGCATCGCGCCGCCCAGCCCCATCAGCATGCTGCCGACGATGAACGCCTCCAGCCGGAAGCGGATCACGTTCTTGCCGACCGCTTCCGCCGCCACGTCGTTCTCGCGGATCGCGCGCATCGTCCGCCCCCACGGCGAGGCCGACGCGCGTTGCAGCAGCAGGAACAGCAGCAGGACGATTGCGGCGATCAGGCCCAGATAAGCCAGGTCGGCATAGGGCGGGCCCAGGCTTTCGAACGGGCGCGGGATGCGCTGGATGCCGCGCGGGCCGTTGGTCAGCCACAGCTCGTTCTTCAGCACCAGGCGCAGGATCTCGGCGATGCCGATGGTCGCGATCGCCAGATAGTCGCTGCGCAGCCTGATGCAGACCACGCCGACCCCCCAGGCCAGCAGGCCCGCCGCGACCATCGCCGCCACCCAGCCCGCGGCCACCGGCAGCCCGAAGCCGCCCAGATGGTTCGCCGACTCCGGTGTCGTCAGGATCGCCGAGACATAGGCGCCGATGGCATAGAAGCCCGCGATGCCGGCGTTGAACAGGCCGGTGAAGCCCCACTGCACGTTGAGCCCGAGCGCGACCACGGCATAGATGCCGCCGACGGTCCCCAGCGAGACCAGATAGTTGACGATGCCGACCCAGCTGTCGTTCATGCCGCCCCGCGCTGGCTGTCCCGCGGCCTACATAGCATGCGCCGCCGCCGCGGCCGCCGCCTTTTCGCGCAAGCCCGGGCGGCCGGCGCTACGCTGTGCCGAAGGCCACATGCGGGCGCCGGGGCGACGGCCTAGCATGCGCGATCGGCGGAGGAGGCGGGCCATGTTCAAGGTGCTCTCGATCGACGGCGGCGGCATTCGCGGGGTGATCCCGGGCGTTCTGCTGCAATATCTGGAGGAGGAGGCCGGACGCGGCATCGCCGAGATGTTCGACCTGATGGTCGGCACGTCGACCGGCGGCATCCTCGCCACCGGCCTCAGCGCACCCAAGGCCGACGACAAGCCGCGCTATAGCGCCGCGGAAATGCTGGCGTTCTATGTCGAACGCGGTGCGGAGATCTTCCACCGCTCGCTCTGGCGCGGGATCACGTCGGTCGGCGGCGCCACCGACGAGCAGTACGACCACCGGCCGCTCGAGCGGTTGCTGAAGCAGTATCTGGGCGACGCGACGCTGGCCGAATGTCTCGTGCCGATCGTGGTGACCAGCTACGACATCGAGCGGCGCGAACCCTATTTCTTCAAGACCCGCCGGGCGCGCGAAAAGAAGGATCGCAACCACTATCTGCGCGACGTCGCCCGGGCGACGTCGGCCGCGCCGACCTTCTTCGAGCCGGCCGTGGTCAAGGGCATGGCGTCGAACACGTCGCGCCGCGTGCTCGTCGACGGCGGGGTCTTCGTCAACAACCCCGGCATGTGCGCCTATGTCGAGGCCTATGCGCACGGAGCCAGGCACGAGGACATCATCGTCGTCTCGCTCGGCACCGGCACCGCGACGCGGCGCATCCCCTATGACGATGCGAAGGACTGGGGCGCGATCGGCTGGATCAGGCCGATCATCAGCGTGATGATGGACGGCGCGGCCGATGCCGCGGACTATCAGCTGCGCCAGATCCTGCCGGACAGCGATGCCGGCCAGGACCAGCGGTATTTCCGCTTCGATACCGACCTCGATCTCGCGCTCGACGACATGGACGCGGCCAATGCCGGCAACATCCAGGCGCTGAAGGACGAAGCGCAGCAGATCGTCGAGAAGCAGGGTCGCGAGCTGGAGCGCCTGCTGAGGATCCTGTGCGGCTGAGCGGGCGCAGCCCGGCTCAGCTCTCGACCATCTGCTCCATCTGGGTCTGCCAGTGGCCGTCGCCGGCGCGACAGGCGACGCCCAGCCTCACCTCGAGCACGCTGCCGATTTCCTCGGCGGAGCGGTACTCGCGGCACCAGCGCTCGTCGGCCGAGCGGTAGGTGCGGATCGGCGTGATCTCCAGGGTCCAGCTGGTGCCCGGCTTGGCCCAGGCCACCGCCTCGCCGCTGGCCGATGCTTCGAGCGCGCGGTCCAGCGTCTGCTCGCGCGCCTCATAGACCTCGAGATAGGCGGTCTCCAGCGCCGCCTCGCCGTCGGCGCGGCCGCCGAAAAAACCGCCGGCCGCCGCGGCCAGCGCAATCACGCTCGCCGCCATCGCAGGCAGGGCCCGACGCCACGGACCGCGGACGACGCTGCCGCCGCCTCCGATGAACGCCGACGCCGGCTTGCGTCCGGTAAACGGCGCCGTCACCGTCCGCCGCAGGGTGCAGTTCAGCAGCGCGAACTCGCCCAGCATCTGCAGCAGGCGCGGGCTGCGCGCCACCTCGGCCTCGACCCGCTGCGACACCGCCGGGTCGAGCGACCCGTCGAGCAGGGCCGCAATCCGGGCCTCGTCGTCCATCGCAGTCATCCGGTCTTCGCTCACCATCGCCTCCGTCGTCCGCCGGCTAAACGCCCGGCTCGTCGTAGAGCACGTGCTTGAGATGCGCCCGCGCCCGCCCCAGCCGGCTGGTCACCGTGCCGACCGGAACGCCAAGCGTCGCGGCAGCCTGGGCGTAGGACTGCCCTTCCACGCAGACAAGCACCAGCACCGCCCGCTGCTCCGGGTCCAGCGACTGCAACTCCGCCTGCACAGCATCCAGCGTCAGCCTGGCCTCGATGCTGCGGCGCGGATCTGTCGCCGTTTCCTGCACCCTGCTCGTCTCGTTCCCATGGCGTGCGCGAACCCGCTCCGACCGCACCGAGTTGAGGAACTGATTCTGCACGATGCGGTAGAGCCAGTCCAGTCTCGTCCCGCGCTGCCAGGTCGATGTGGCGAATGGCGCGTTCCACCGCACCCTGCACCACGTCGTCGGCTTCGGCCGCAGAGCCGGTCAGCGACAGCGCAAACCGCCGCATCTGCGGCACCAGCGCGACAAGTTCCTGTGCAAGCGCCCGGTCCACCGGTCCTCCCCGCCTCCGCACCGTTGGTTCGATGTCGTTCCTGCTCGAATAACACCGGCCATCGGCCACTTCGTCCCGAAATAAAAATTTTTCATTCGAGGACGATTTCTGCCGGCGGTCGTGTTGTCGGCCCGATTGCAATCACGGCGGCCCGCGAACCGCCCCCGACAGTGCAAACGACCAACGATCGGAGCAAGACGATGACTTCTCTGCGGACTCTGTTGAAGGCCGGGACGATTGCAGCCGCCGGCGTTCTGGGCCTTGCCGCGCTGATCAGCGCACCGGTGACCGTGACCCGCGATAGCGATGGCCTAAGCGTCAAGTCAGCGCAGGCCTTTGCCAAGAACGGTGCGGACGACGGCGCCGACCACGACGCAAACGATGATCGCGGCGGGCACGGCGGCGGCCATGGCAAGGACGACACGACTCGCGGCAAGCGCGGGGCAGACGACGGCCCGAACCACGACGCCAACGACGATCACGGCGGGCGCGGCGGCGGCAACGACGACGGCCCGAACCACGACGCCAACGACGACCATGGCGGGCGCGGCGGCGGCAACGACGACGGCCCGAATCACGATGCCAATGACGACAACGGCGGCGGCGGCAACGGTGGCGGCGACGACGACGGCACGCCCGATCAGGGACCGGGCGACAACTGAGCCCACCCCCCTCCCTGGGGCCGTGCGCGGCGGCCGGGGCGACGGACTCGATCCGCCGCTTCGGCCGCCGCTGCTATTGCGGCAGCGCGAAGGTCGCGTTCAGGAACCGGCTCAGCGCCGCGGTCGACTGCGCCCGGACGGCGTCGTCGGCGCCGATCATGTACGGCTCGTTGCGCACGCAGGTAGCCAGGATCGCCCGGCGCGTCAGCGGCCCGTTCATTTCCAGGCCGAGCCGCACGTCGCGCGTGGTCGCATCGGCCGCCACCCGCAGCGCGCACGGCGACAGGTCCCGCCCGATGGTGCGCGGCGTGGCGAAGCCGCCGTCCCACTGGTGGAACGCGCCATCGAACGCGATCGCCTCGACCGCACTGCCGCCAGCGCGCAGGTCGGCTATCGTCTCGGCGCACCGGTCCGGATCGACAATCGCGTCGGCGGTGCCCCACATCATAAGAACCGGCGCGCCGGTGGTCTGCACGCGCTCGAACTCCGCGATGCACGGCGCGTAGTAGGCCGCATGACCGGCGAAGCGCGGCCCGCCGGGCGCGAAGATCTCGGCCACCTGCGCATAGACGGCGTAGACCGTCGCCATCCCGCCATAGGAAAAGCCGACCAGAGCGACCCTTTCGCCGTCGACGTCGGCCCTGGCGTCGAGATAGCGCAAGGCGCCATAGGCATCGGCCAGGAACATCGCCTCGGTGATGTTGAGCACGCGCGCGGTGAAGCCGGTCGCGACGTCCCGCCGGTTGCCGAAGACATCGAGGACCAGCGCCGCGATACCCTGCGCCGCCAGCTGGCGCGCATAGGTGGTCTCGCGCACCGCCTGCACCCCGCCGGCGCCATGCAGCAGCACCACCGCCGGCACCGGCCGCGCCGCCCCGGCTTCATCCGGAACGAACAGGGTCGCCTGCACATCGCGCGGCAGCGCCGTCCCGGCCGCGGCGTCGTGCAGCGAGAAGGGGTCGCTGCTGGCGAACGTCACGGTCTCGCCGGCCAATGCCATGTCGGCGTCGGCCCAGACCTCCGCCAGCAACGGCTGTGCGTGCGACGCATGTGGCCAGGCGCCGGCGGTGGCAACCGCCCAGGCGACGGCCGGAAGCAAGTGCCAGCATGACCGGATGGCGGCGACACGGATGTGCAAC